>CANJHD010000006.1 GCA_947474065.1 Planctomycetaceae bacterium | reverse complement strand
TTGGTCGCCTGCGCATTGAGTACAACGACTGGAACACGATCGGTGACTTCTCGACATCGAGCGAGGGGTGGCAGGTCCCGATCGGCGAGATCTACTGGGCGGAAATCGATCTCAGCAATTGGATGGCCGCGCAGGACGGCGCTGCCCGTGATTGGACGGCGAAGGCGCGCGTTGGTCGGCAGTTCGTCATGTGGGCGAATGGTCTGACGCTCGCGGACTACATGTATGCAGCCACCGCAGATGCAAGTTTCGGTGCGGTGGCGTTGAGCGGTCTTGCTGGGATCACCGCCGGGCATGACACGGTTGACTGGGATACATCGCGCACTGGGTACGACACAAACACGGATCGCTTCTATTTAGGCGGCAAGGTTGATTGCAAACTCGGTACGCATGTGCCGTTTGCTTACGCGCTCGCGCAGTGGGATCAGAACGCTGGTCAGAAGGAAATGCTGCCCGGCGGCGTGCCTGTCGACTATCAAGTAGAGACCAAGTTCAACTATGAAAGTCAGTATTGGGGTACCGGCATCAATGGGTCCCTTGCAGGCGACCTGGTGTATCGCATTGAGTTTGCGGTGGAGACTGGTACGACGCTCTCTGACCCAATCAAGCATGACGCGAATCTTCCGCCCGACCAACTTGGTCGACCGCAGAAGACCGTTCCAATTCTTTCCGAGGCTGGTCTGGTGGGATTGTCTTGGCTAGCGCATGATTCAAGCGATGCCCGCGTTGACTTCCAGATGCTGGCAGGTTCGGGCTCTGTGTATCGACTTGACTCCGGCAACACCTATGGAGGTATCAATCCCGGCAAGACCGACACGTCATTTAATTCGCTCGGATATGTGAATACCGG
Source organism: Planctomycetaceae bacterium (assembly GCA_947474065.1). GTDB lineage: Bacteria > Planctomycetota > Phycisphaerae > Phycisphaerales > SM1A02 > UBA966. The sequence continues at coordinate 71,309 of CANJHD010000006.1, read as the reverse complement.
GTTGGTGCTCGCCCCAGAGGCGTCCAACATGATCATTCCGTCGTTCACGATTTCCTTCAATCCATTCAAGGGGATTGAAGGCATTAGCGAGACGCGCTTCAGCGGTACTGCATTCCTCTACACGCGCTTTGATGCTGATGCGCCGATTTCCGTGCCGACGAATTTCGGTGGATCCAATCTGGTTGGTAGTGAGTACGACCTCAATGTCGACTGGCGAATCTTTGGCGACCTGAACACGAGCTTCCGATACGGTGTCTTTGTACCCAATTCGTCACTGTTCACCGATACCGAGAGCCAGCCGCGCCAATTCATCTATGTTGGAGCGACCTATGCGTTCTGATCGAACCATGACTATGTGCGTTGCCGGTCTGTTGCTGCTCGGCTGTTGTGTCGCGTGCGAGCGATCCCACATCAAGGACAGTGCCGTGGATCAGTATCCGCGCTCGTCGCAGGAACTCGACTTCCTCGATGCTCTTGAGAAGCAGATCGTGGTGACCAACGATGACGCGCTTCATGGTCTGATTGTCTTTGCTGATGGCGCCGATCTTTCGAGCACCTATGAGGGTCGCGTTGCCGTTGCGCGTCAGAAGCAGTGGGTTGGGAGCGGCTGGAATCCGCCCGCCGACGAGAGTGCACAGATCGGATGGATGTCGGTGGCGGCCTGCCGGATTGTGGGGATCAAGGGCGGGTTGACCATGCGAGTTATGGGACCGATTCCGCGTTATGCCACCAAAGAACTGATCTTCATGGACGTGCTTCCGCTTCGGACCGAGAACCAATCGCTTTCTGGTCGCGAATTTGTGGATTTCATCGATCGCCTCGGGCGAGTTCAGAAGTCGGGTAAGGCGTTGGCGCTGGCCGAGGCGCCGACGAGCGGCTCGTCAGGCGAGGGCGTTATCCCTGCCGGGGCCCCCAATCAGCTCCTCGACCAGAGTTCGGTGGAGTTTGGTCTGCCGAACTCGGCGTTCACGGCTCCAGCGTCGCCGGCCCCACAGCCGTCCGAGGTGCCCTGACGGTCAAATTGCCCGAAGTTTCTGCTGGCAAGCCACTTAGAGCCGCCGTATATTAAAGTTGCGGCGTAGTGGAAATTGGGCTGAAGTCACGCAATTTGCTTGCCCGCGGGTTGGCGGAAATGGACTTTACTGAAGTCGTTGGTGCCATTTGCATGGAAGCCCGCACTGAGCGACGGTGACGCGCGTATGCGTGCTGTGGAATGAAACGAATGAACCGAAAGATGACCGTGCCGCAATCAGTGCACATTGACCGAACCCGTTCGTCTGCAGTGGTGTCACGCCATGCGGGCGCCATGGGTGCTCTTCGAGTCACTTCGCTGCTTCTTGCAGCCGTTAGTTCAGGTGCGGTTTGGTCGGTGGCTTTGGCGCAAGATGCGGTAGCCCCGCCCGTGGCAACTGCAACCGCAGCGACCGCAGCAGTTGATCCGGCTACTCCGGCTGGCGAAGCACTGCGCGCCGTCTTCATTGATGTCGCCGGCAAAGTTCAGTGGCGGGCCAATGAAACCAGTCCATGGCAGGATGCGAAGGTCAACGACATCGTTGCGCCGGGTGTTGAAGTTCGCACCGGACTTCGCTCGCATGCAGCAATGCGTATTGGTCGAAATGCCACTGCACTCATCGACGCAGGAACGCTGTTTCAACTTCCGGATGTAGTGCAGGATGGCGACACGCTTCGCACTGCTGCTGCGGTGAAGCATGGCCGCGCTGATTTCAAGGTCGACAAAGTTGGTCTCTCCAACGATTTCAAAGTGGTGACGCCAAGTACGACCCTCGCCGTGCGCGGAACGGAATTTGCCGTTGCCACTGGTCCGCTGAAGCAGGTGGAAGTGTTGGGCGCGCGGCGCAATGCAATCAATGCGATTGAGTTGAAGTATTCGCTCAACAACACCACGGTGCAGATGTCACGCAGCGCCGCAAGTTCTACAGATCTTCAGAATCCAGCTCACGCCGCGATCATCGCGGCAAGCGCGCCGCCCTCAGGAACTTCGCTGCCTTCAACGACGCAGGGCGAGAGAGTGCAGGACGCTGCGAATGGACCAGCACCGAGCCAAGGGGGAAGTACCGCACAGGCAGCCGTGGCGAACAAGACCACCGCTCGGGAAGAGAAAGCGACTGGTCGTTCGGGCGGCACCACCACTGCGATTGGTCGCGTCCTTGCACAAGTTGTAACTGCCAACAATGATGTCGATCACGCCGTCGAGTACATGTTGCAGTCGGACGACGAAGCCGAGACTCTTGATGCACAGCGCGATGCACTGATAGCTTTGCAGAATCTCGCCGCACTGCGCCGTGATGAGGCTCGCGCTGCACTTGAGCAACATCAGTATGCGTTGCAGACCGCCGGCGACCAAGGTGCAATCGCGGACGATGCAACTCGTTCGTTTGATGAGCGACTCTCGCGCGTTGGTGATTCTGTCAATCCTGGAGCCAACACGCACTTCCGCGTCTTTGATGATGAGCGCACCCAAGCATTGGATGCATTGGCAGCGATCCGGCTGATTCTTGGCGGTATTGGCGGCATTAGCGCTCAAGAAGCAAGTCAACCACTCGCATTTACTCCGGGCGCTATCAGCGGTCCTGGCGAGCCGCTCAGTCAACTTGTTGAGGATGCACGCCGGGCCATCATGGCTATGGGTGACGCGCATGACGCGGCCGATAGCGAGCGCTCCGCAATGAACATCGATCGCGGTGATCTTGAGGCTGTCATTGCCTCAATGGATGCGACCACGCGCCCAGGCGCACAGAAGGCCATGGCTGACTATCAGGAGGCGGTCGCGCGTTTGAGTGCCACCGTTCACTCGGCAGGGGGCATTGCAGAAGTAGCAGCGAGCGCGCAGGCTGCGGTAGTGCGTCTGAACGGGCTGATAGCGCAACTGCGCGAAGCTTCGCCGACAGGTCGTTTGACTGCGATTGCGGCCCAGTCACTCGCGCGACTCGTTGAAGCAACCGCGTCATTGAATCGAACCTACGCGGCTTTGAGCGCGGTGCAAGCTGCGCGAGCTGCTGCTGCTGACGATGTTCAAGCGCAAGCGTTCGGACAGGTCGAACAGCTATATCAGCGATTGCTCACGGAACGGGTGCGGTTGGTCGCGCAGTGGGCTGCTGTTGATAGCGGGGTAACGCTGCGTGGCGATCAACTCGCTGCCACCGTCAACGATGCCGAGGACGTTCTTGGAGGTGTGGGATCTGCGTTCCTCGTTCGAATATTGGCGGATAGTGATGCGGCCATGGCTGCGGCGCTCATGGCTGAATCACGAGCAGGTGACGCTGTTGTTGCGGCCGCGGATGAACAATCGGCATTCGATGCGGCCAGTGAACTGGAGACGCGCGCTGTTCAAGACAATGCTGCTGTCGCCGCCACGGGGAAGCAAATTCATACCGACTTGCAGGCGCTGAACTCATCGGCCGATGGCGTCACTGCTGGGCTCGCAAGTCTCGATCGTTTGCCTTCGTCTGCCCGATACGCGGGAAGCGACTCGGTGATCGAGGGACTGAACGCCGTGAACGATGCGCTCTACGGCACAGAGGATCCAGCATCGCTCGGATTGGTGGGCGGCGCAGCTGCGCTCGAAGCAATTCTCTCTGGCGCGGTGTCCCCAACGGACATGGCTGCACTCACTGCTCAAGCTTCGAAAGCAATTGATGCGATTCTGGCTGCTCGCGCAGATGTGAACAACGCGTCGCTTGACGCAGCTGGTCGTGCAGATTCCGCAGGTCGTGCAGCGGCTGCAGCGCAGCAACTCTTGGCGGTGACGCAGGAGTTAGGCGCGCGATTTGGACTCTCATCCGAGTTTGTTGCAACTGCGGCACGAGCCTCAGCATTGAGCGCAGCGGATGCTGCAGATGCTGGCTCGCGGTCGATGGCCGCTCAGCGCCTGGTGGAGTCCTTGGTGATGCTCGCTGAGCAGCACCGGGTGGATGCAATCGCTAACAACATCAATGCATTGGCCGCCGCAAATTCCAACATGAGCGCGCAGGCAAAGGCTGACTTGGCTGCGGGTCAAGCGCGTTACACGGCCATCAATGAGTCCGGCGCACTTGCGTTTGGACGCTTCACTAGCGGTGCTGCCTCGGAAGCTGTAGTGGCTCAGATGGGCGCGCAATCGGCAGTGGTGTCATTGAACGAAATGGCCTCGGTGAGTTCGCAAATGGTGAACGCCTTCGATGGCGCGGAAAGCGCTGCCGGATCTGCAGAACGTGCATTCTCGAGCGCATCTGATTGGCGAGTAACGGCCGAGGCGCACGAGGCTGCAGCCGGCGCTGGTCTTCTTCGTACGGGTGCAGCCGCGCAGAGTGGAGACACGGCTGGCGCGGTCATTCAGAGCAATGCCACGACGGCATCAGCAGGCGCGGCACGATTTGCGGCGAATGGCGCTGTTACCTCAGCAAATACCGCGAAGACGGAGTCCATCCGCGCGGTGAACTTCCAGAGTGACGCTGCTCGGCTTCAGCCCGACATCGACAAGTTCGGCACGAGCCGCCAGCAGTTTGAGGCCGCGGCCGCGTCGCGTCGTCAGGCGGTCGAGACAGCGGATGGGACAACGACCGCATTGGCGGCTCAAGCAGCATTCTTTGATGACGTGGCGCAGGCGCTCTCCTCGCGGGCCAAGACCGATGCAGCGATGGGTGCGGCAATTTCCAGTACGGATGCGCGCGCGCAGGCAGTGGCAATCGCTGCACAGTTGGCAACTTCAGTGCGGCAGGCTCGACAGATGGAGCAGACCGCGTCAACGAATGCAGGGCGCTTGTTCGGGCGGAGTATGGGCAACTACGTGGGGCGCGCCCAGGCTGCCGCCGCTGGAGCCGAGGCGCAGGCGATCATGGCGAACGCCGCCGCCGCTCGTGCGGATGGCAGTGCGGCCAGTGCTCGTCGGATTGCTGGCAACAGTAACTGATCGATCGCTACACTCGCCGTGTGAAGGCACCTACGCGAATCGTCTTGTTTGCTGGCCTGGCGTCGACTCTGGTCGTGATCATGGCGGGTATGGGCGGGCTGCTCGACGGGTTTGAGTGGTGGAGCCAGGACCAACGGTTTCTTCATGCGCGTCGTAATTCGCAGCCGCTCGGTGAGGGTGTTGCGCTCGTTGCCATTGACGACCGAGCCCTCGACACGATCGGGCGATGGCCGTGGTCGCGCGATGTCCTGTCGATGGCACTCGATGAGATTGCGATTGCCGGTGCGCGAACAGTAGCGAGCGACGTGCTGTTTACGGATGTCCAATCAGCGTCCGCTGACGCGGCGCTGGCGGCTGGTATCGGGCGCAGTCCCACCGTCTTGGCGGTGAACATGGACGAGGGTCGAATGGATGCCACCATCTGGCTGTCCGCGGAGGGGCGCCAAGCGCTCAGTGCATTGGTCACTGCGATTGCGGAAGACATCACTGCCGAGCCGCGCGTGATTGCTGATCGCGCTGGACTTCAAGGCGTGCGGCGCGATCGATTCTTAGAACGGTCGACGAATTTCAAGAAGCTTGCTGCATGGAAGGAGCTGCTGCGCCTGCGCAATGCCGGCACTCCGCCCGCCGATGCGCAGGTGTATCGATTGCTTCTCACGAAGCAGGACGCCACCCTTGAGAACTTCGCGGAGCGCATCTCGGTGAACGAGGCGTTCGATCGCGATGAGTCGTTTGCATTGCTCGCGCGGTTCATGTCGGCGAGTAAGGGCGAAGGTTCAGCGATGGACGCGCCTCCGCTCGCAGAATTTTCCGAACGAGCCGCAGGCGTGGGCTTTGTGAACTGCGCGCCCGATCGGGATGGACAGTATCGACGGGTTCGTCCGTTCTGGCGCACGCCGTATGGATCGTTGCCGCAGTTTGGGCTTGCGGCTGGGTTGCTGCAACTTGGAATTGCGCCGGCTTCGATTCGCGAAGAGCCAGATGCATTGGTGTTTCCTGACGGTCGACGATTGCCTCTTGATAATGGGCGCATCTATGTTTACTGGCCCACCGAAATGTTTGAGGCGATTGGCGGCAGTGTTACATCCACGGAGGCGCGTACCGAGACCGGGGTGATAGCTATCGGTGCACTCATTGACCTTGCCAACCAACGAAAACTACTTGCCGAGCAGGAGCGTCGCTATCGCGAGCTTGGCGCAGATATTGCTGCTGCGCAAGCCATTCCGATTGAATCGATGTCCGCGGTGCCAGTGGCGGACGCGGTGCGTGCTGCTGTCAAGGAGCAGGGCGAATTCATTGCCGGCGATCTTTCTGTGCGCGGTACGAGCGACATCAAGGACGGCACTGATGCGGAGCGAAAGCAAGTTGGAACTTATCGCGAGTGGTGGCGCCTTGATCAAGAGATCCCGGCATCGCGTAAGCGAATCGCCGACGCAGCGGAGTTCGCACGCGCGCATCTCAAGGACCGATTGGTATTCGTTGGATTCATCGCCACCGGAGTGATGGCGGACATGATCAACACGGTCAATGGTCCGCGCACCCCGGGCGTGTACTTCCACGCGGCAGTTGCTGACATGGTGATTTCGAGCCAGTCCGTCTATCTGTGGGCTCCATGGACAGGGTGGATCATCGGCGCAGTGTTCGGATTGATCTGCGCTGTCATTGCTTGGAAATCTGGAGCCGGAATCAGCACTGCGGTGACATTTTCGATCGTGGGCGCCTGGGTTCTGCTCTCTGGATTCTTGGCATTTGAAATTCATAACCTCATGATTCCGGTGGCGGTGCCCGTGCTCGCAGCCATTGCATCGCAGGCTGCAAGCGTTTCGACGGCTGCAGTGGTGAACCAGCGAGAGAAGGCGCGGATCACTCGACAGTTCCGCGCTCGCGTCAGTCCGCAATTGGTGGAGCGCCTTGCAGCAAATCCAGACGCGCTCTCTATGCGCGGCGAGCAGCGAACGGCCACGATTCTGTTTGGAGATCTTGCTGGCTTCACCACCATCAGCGAGAAACTTGGCTCGGAAGCAGTTGTCGCCACGCTCAATCTGTACATGTCCGCGATGGCCAACGAATTGACAGAACGCCGCGCGTACGTCAACAAGTTTCTCGGCGATGGTTTGTTGGCATTCTGGAGCGCGTTCGAGCCAGAACCTGAGCAGGGGCAATTGGCTGCAGAAGCGTGCCGGGCATGTCAGCGGGTTGTGAAAGCAATCGGCGAGCGCCCGGATCGACAGTCGCTTCCGAAGATTTCTTTGCGCCTTGGTGTTGCAACTGGCTCCGTGACCATTGGAGACTGCGGTGCTCCTCCTGATCTCAATGATTACACGGTGATTGGTGACAGCGCGAATCTTGCTGCGCGATTAGAGAGTGCCAACAAGCAGTTTGGTACCGCAATTCTGTTCTGCGGAACGACGCGCGCGCTGATTCACGATTCAGGCGGGCTTCCCATCGTGTCACTGGGCCGGGTGGTAGTCGTTGGGCAGAGCGTCCCGATCGATCTATTCACCATGCTTGTGGAAGATCCGCAGGCAGGGTGGATCGAGAGTGTTGGCCGAGCGGTTGAGGCTTTCGCCAAGGCTGACTTTGCGGCGTGCGCCACGGCATGGGACGCTCATGAACAGGCGTTTGGTGTAACGAAGATCACTGTTCCATTCCGCGAGGCGCTTGCGGACCCGGCGGATAAACGCGATGGAGTGCTGCGGTTGCGGGCGAAGTAATCGTCGCAGCGCGCGGAGTTTGGGTCACAGCCGCTTGATGATCAGACCGGTTTGGTCATCTTCGAGCGGCGCGTGCTGTGTGAATGCGTGCACTTCACGCTTGATAGCGTCCAGGATTTCGCGCGATGACTGGTCGCGCGCGCTGCGGACTATCTGACGAATACGTTCTTCGTCAAACAAGACGCGCTCGGGACTTGCAGCCTCGTAGAAGCCGTCAGTAATCGCTACCAGAATGTCGCCGGAAGCCAGTGTGTAGCGCTGTGCGTCATCTTCTGAGTAGGGGAGTGGCACAACGCCGAGCGGCGGCATGTCCGCGCCCTGCGTTACGAAGGTGTCGGAGGCGCGGCTGTAAATCAGAATTGGCCCTTGCCCGGCGGAAATAGTGTGGACGTCGCCAGACCGGCAGTCAAGGCGCGCAAGCCACGCGGTGACAAAGCGGCCGTCGGGGAGATCTTCGCAGAGTTGCGCGTTGATTTCTTCCGCAAGCTTGACGATCGGTTGCCGTAGTCGGAGACCAAGCCGGAGCATCCCGCGCATCTGCACGCTGGAAAGCGCGCTGGCGACGCCGTGGCCAGTGGCGTCGGCAATCGCAAACACATATTCATCTGGCTCAGTGTCTGGCGAAGCGATACTCCCGCCGGCCAGTGCGATCACGTCGTATGCGTCACCGCCACAGAACTCGGCGGGGCAACTCTCGCCGGCAATATCCCAGCCAGAAACATGTGGAATGTCTGTAGGAAAGGTGCCTGCTTGGATGCTCTTGGCGACATCCATTTCCCGCTCGAGGCGCTCGCGTTCAATGCGATCTTCGATCAATCGACCGCGCTTCATTGCCACCGCGGCGTTTGCTGCAAGACCTGACGCGAGCGATTCATCAGCCGCGGTGAATGTGCCGGTATGCCGATTCAAGACCTGTGCTACACCAACAAGTGCGCCATCGTGATCAAGGAGCGGCACAGCCAAGATGGTGCGTGTGCGGTAACCAGTCTTTAAGTCAACGGAACGATTGAAACGATCGTCCGCGTATGCGTCTGCAATGTTAATGATCTGCTTTGATGTCGCTGCCGCGCCCGCGATGCCCGCCGACATGGGAATCCGAATGACATTCGGCGTTCCCGCCACATCGCCAATGCCGTGAGCGACCTGTGTGAAGAGTTCCATCGCCTTGGGATCAAACTCAAACACAGTGGCGCGCTCGGCTTGCAGCAGATCACGGAGCGCATCAATGACCACCGAAAGGATCGATTGCAGATCTCCGGTGGCGGCGAGCTTGCGCGAGACGTCGAGGAGTTTCTCTGTGCGTGTACTTTCAGCGTTGGACATGCTTGCGTTAGCCCTTGGGTTTCTTGACCGGCAGCGTCGCAGGTTCGCCACCCTTGGCCTGCGGATAGATCAGGATCCGGTCGTGGGCAAGGAGCACCAAGTCATTGAGACCATCGCCCGTGACATCAGCGATTTCGCCCATACTTGGCTCAAATTCCTGCCGATCGCCGCCGCTGAACATGCGCGTTTCAAAGACCTTGAATGCCAGTGCGTGCAACAAGCGCTCGGCTTGGCTGAACGTCAGAATGTCGGCCATTTGCTCGCCGCCGTCCAAGACCACAACATCGGTGTAGCCGTCGCCGTTCAGGTCGCCGACAATGAGTTCATGCGGAACTTGACGCGGATCATCGCTTGTCCAAGTGCCAACGCTTTCAAGAACGATGCGCTCTCCACCGAGCCGTACCAGTGCGAAGCTGTCGTCGCCAACGGCAACAAGCCCATCATTGCCATCACCGGCAAACTTGCCCGCAACCAGTTGCGAGAACTTGAATCCGGGGATCTCAATGACCTCAGACTGCTCCCACGTTGAACTTTTGCCAGCGCCAAAGATAATTGCGCGCGCACCGTCACGGTCACCAGCAACCAGGCGATCGCCGAGTGATGTGAGTGTGACCAACTTCGCGTCTGGATTCTTAGCGTTCATCTGCGTCACAACCTGCCAGCCTGGGCTTGCGCCGTTCGCGGGCTTTGGTTCATAGCGCAGGGCGCGCACGTAGTTGCGGTCAGCGACAAGGAGTTCGCCCTTGCCATTGCCGTCAACATCGGCAATCAGCGTGTTGTCGCCAGTGGCTGCTTGAACGAGGCCGAATTGGCCCATGTCCTTGGATTCAAGCACTTTGAAGGGAGCAGGGGTGGTATCGGCAGCCTTGTCCTTATCAAGAGACTTGCTCGCAGACTTGTCGGTGGACTTATCTGCGGCCTTCCCATCACTGATCGGCGCCGATGGCTCCGCAGGAACCTTCGCCTGCGCTTGCGCCTGCAGCATGATCATTGGTTTTTCAGGCGTGAACACCAAGAGATCCGTGAGTCCGTCTTGGTCCGCATCGACTGCAGATACGGCATTGGGCGACCGACTCTGCGCGCCCAAGTTGATAGTCACGCGCTTCGTGGCGTCAACTTGGATGTCCACTGGGACGAGTTCAATCACGAAGTTCTTCCCGTCCTTCGCGACCACTGCCAAATTGCGCTCGCCGCCGAGGTCAACCAGATTGATCGCGACCGGCGTTCGCCCAGCGCCCAACTGAACTGCGAGGGGGAATCCGATGGTGCCATCTTTGCCTGTCTCACTCCTGCCGACAACGCCTTCCTTCTCAGACAGGCTGAACACAATGGCGCCGTCCTTCGTTGGTGCAACGGCGATGGAATCAAGGTCAGCAAATGATGGGCTCGCAACAGGAGCGCTCAGGCCTTTGGACTTCTCTTGTCGATACGTCATCACCGCGTTGGCGAGTGTGTTGGTCGATACGACATCGGTGAGCCCGTCCGCGTTGATATCTGCAAACACAGTGCGGCGCTTGCGGTTCTGCGGATCCTCAAAGCTCCATGTCACCAAACTGGAGTCTCGAGTACCTGCGCCTTCGATGCGACCGCGTCCCACTCGACTGAAAGTGACGCGCTTGGTTGGGCGTTCGACCGCACCAATGAGGGCAGCCTTCGCGCCTGGAAGTCGCACGGCGCAGACTTCGCGCACAGCGGGCATCTCAAAGCGCACCTGCGGACCCACAAACAACTTGTCGCCTTGGCGTTCGGTGAACCATGCACGCACTGGTGATGGATCTTCTGGAACCACACCAATGATGTCGGTGGTTCCGTTGCCGTCGAAGTCTTCAAGGATCACAGCAACTACACGCGCGCCACCAGCACTCAGTTCGGTGGGAGCGCCGGTGGTCTCTTTGTCGAGCGGCCAAATGGAAATCTTGCCGTCAACAATGCTGATCAATTCCGTGGCGCCGTCACCAATGAGGTTGGCAACAGCGAGAGCGTTTGGATTCGATCCGAGGTTTCGAATGGTCTGCTTGCGGGCCACCTTGAACTGCCCCGGCTCGGTTTGGCGCACGAACACCACTCCCGGCGGGCTGTTGCCGGCGTAGATCATGTCCATCAGGCCATCATGGTCCCAGTCGCAGGCGACTACGGCTTCTACTTCGCGATCGACAGTGACACTTTCACGCTTGTAGCGCCAGTGCTCCGGGAACTCATTGACGCCGCGCACGGCAGGAGCTTCATCGGTTTCCTTCGCGCCCTTCTTCTGAAAGTTCACGTCGATGCGGTTCTTGAAATTGTCCACCACCAACAGGTCTTCGAGGCCATCGCCGTTCATGTCTGCAACGACGAACGGACCCGCCTTGGGATCCACCTTCAGTACCTCGAGTGGGAGGAATCCAAAGTGGCGCGCAATGTCATCTGCGGCAAGCCCAACGGCACTTGCGGTCAGGAAGGCGAGGCTGGCGCAGGCGAGCCGAACGGTGGAACGGTGAGAGCGGATGTTCATGGTGGATATTCAGTCCGTTGTCACGCGCGTGCGACTGCCGCGCGAGGTGCATATGGTAAGGTTTCCCCGAGAGGTCATCGCACCATGCAATTCACTTTCCAAGCCGCCGTTCCCGCGTTCGCCATCGCAATCGCAACCATCGCATCCGGGGATGTGGTCAAGCTGAGGAGCGGGGCGTCGATTGACGGCAAGATCCTCAAGCAGACCGATCGAGCCGTCTGGGTTGACATTGGTGCAGATGTGGTGCAGGTGGATATGGAGCAGGTGGATTCGGTCACGCGCGAAGATTCGGGCGCGGCGCTGCAGCCTGATGTCTCGCAACTCTTTTCGACAGCGAAAGACTTGCCAACGCTTCCACCAAAGGAACTTGCCAAAGGTCTGGGTGCCTCGGTCATCAAGGTGAGTACTCCAGGCGGGCTTGGTTCTGGTGTCATCATCAGTCCGGATGGATTCGCCATTACGAACGCCCACGTCATTCAAGGCGAGCGATCGTTGCGCGCCACCATTTGGGTGAGGCAGCCCGACGGAAGCCTGAAGCGCACGGATATCGATGATGTGGAGATTGAGGCGGTGAGCAATTCGCTTGATCTGGCACTTATCAAATTGAAGAGCCCTGACGGCAAGCCATTCCCAGTAGCGCCGATTGAGGGTGATGATTCAATCGAGGCCGGTCAGCGCGTCTTTGCGATTGGCAATCCGCTCGGTCTTGAACGAACTCTTACTGAGGGCGTGGTGAGCGTGCCCGCAATGCAGCTCGATGGTCGCACCTACATTCAGACCGATACGCCCATCAATCCGGGCAACTCCGGCGGTCCGCTGTTCAATATGCGCGGCGAAGTGGTGGGCATCACCAACATGAAAATCACTCTTGGTGAGAATGTTGGTTTTGCCATTCCAGCCCGTTATTTGAAGGACTTTGTCCGTCATCGCGAGGCGTTTGCGTTCGACAAGAACAACCCGAATTCAGGTCACTTCTATCACGGCGGGCCGCCACGTCCGCAGCCGGGTGCGCCGAGTGAACTTGAGGACGGATCTTCGAAGCCTGCGGTGGTTCCTCCGCGCGCAATTCCTGGTTCTGACTCCCCGAACAAGTGACCGCAGTGAACGCCATGAACACCATGAAGATCCGAATCATTACCGCTAGTGCGGCCGCCTTTGTCTTTGCATTCATCGCTCCGCATGCAGTTGCCGCGGACGGCCCGATGTTGATGCGCGCGATTGCGCCGGACACCACCTATGTGATTGTCTCGGCAGATGCGATGACGCAGACGGTGGAGCGTTGGCAGAAGACTCCGCTGCAGGCATTTCTCAAGACGCCACAGATGGCGAAGGTGCTCGGCACTGATGGCGGCGCGCAGAATGCCATGGAGAACCGTCTCAAAGAACTCGGTATTCCAGAGGGCAGCATCGATTGGCCGGCCGTCGGAGGCATGACGCTCTTTACCGTCCACGACGAAGAACTTGATGTGGAGCAGTCACATGCGCTCGTCTACGGAGATTGGGGCGCGAAGGCGGACGGCATGTCGAAGTTGTTCGATGCAGTGATTGCCGAAGCCGTCAAGAAGGATGGCGTTACGGTCGAGAAGGAAGACATTGCTGGCCGCGAAGTGCAGGTACTCACTTTGCGCAAGCCGGACGCGAAGCGAAACGGCCGCGGCGGCGCCATGGGATTTGAGATGGACATGTCCTTTGCCAAGAATGCCGAGAAGGTCTATTACTGCAGGGATGGCTCGCGATTCCTGGCATCAACGGACTCAGGCGGACTGGAAGACGCATTGTTAGCACTCGACGGCAAGCGCAAGGCGAAATTGCCGGAGCAGAGCGATTTCCGCGGCGCCATTGATCAACTGGGCGACACGGACATTTCGGTTGTCATCCTGACGGGACCGCTGCAGAAGTCAATCGCTGGCGAGGGCGCGGGCACGCTCGCCATGATGCAGCCGGTCTTGCAGCCACTCGTCGGCGACGTTCAGGCGTGGACGATCGGCATTGGTGTTGATACACCGCGCGGGCAGGTTGAAGTGACGTCCGGAATCTATGTGCCTGGTCAGAAGGTTGGAGTCTGGGCACTGTTGGGACCGAGCGCACCCATCGAGGCTCCGCCGCCGATGATCGGACCGGACGCTATCGGGTTTGGTCGCGTCAATGTGCAGTTGAAGAATCTGATGTCCCTGATCAACTCGGTAGTTGCCAACCTCCCGGAGGAGCAGGCGCAGGAGATTGATGGGTTCCTCGTGAACTTTGGACCAGTGATGTCGAAGGGCTTTGAGGCGCTCGGACCAAGCATCTGGACCTATGAGACCATTCGTCAACCAGTGACGCCGGAGAGCCGCGTGACGGGAAGCATCGTCACGTGCGGCAATCCAAAGGCCGTGGTGCCGATGATCACTCAGTTTGGTGGCACCATGGGTCTGGAGCCGCGCGACTTTGATGGAAACACCATCTTCTCAGCGGATTTCTTGCCAATATCGATCGGTGTTGCAAACGGATTTATGGCAACGGGCGACAGCAAACTTGTTGAGCAAGCCATGCGCTCCATGGGTCAGAAGGATTTGCCGAGCATCAGTGAGAACCCGGCATACAAGGCTGCGGCGCTTGCGGTTGGTGGCGAGCCGGTGATTTCCTGGGGATACATCGACCTTCCAGCCCGTTGGGGATTTGAGCGGGAGCTGCTCGAACACTTTGGCGATGATGATTCGAAACTCGACAATGCAGTTGGCAAGGCTGACGATTCATCAGTGGCCAAGCGACTCGGTTACAAGGTGCCCGCAAACGCGAGCGATGTCTTGAAGACGATGGATGCGGCCATGGTTGCCAAGTACTTCGGATCCTTTGTGTGGAGCATGAAGTCTGACAGCAAGGGATTCGTGACTCGTGCAGCGGTGATGCAGCCAGCGAAGTAAACCGGCAGTCACTGCACGCCGAGTTCCGAGTGCGGAATACCGGTCGTGCGATGCAACACGGAACTTGGCAGCGCGGCGTGAATCGCTTCCGAATCAGCGAGCGGCGACACGGCGTCGAGGCTGTCCGCGTAAAGCGTGAGCTGAGTCGAACCAAGAGCTGCGGCGGCATCGCGAGTGATGCGTTCCGGACCGTTCGTGCGACCGCACATCCAGAGAATGGCATCGCTGAACGGACGGGCGGGTAGGGCGCGCAGTTTCAGGCGTGCATTGAGCGGTGTTGCAACGCGGTCATACGCGCCCCAAGAGATGACTTCTGAAATTGCGGTGCCCGCTGCAGTGCGTTGCGCGGCGGCATGAATGGCAACCACGGCGCCCATCGAGTGTCCAACAAGAGTGATAGTGATCCCGGGGTGTTCCGCCTCAATGGCCGCCATGAGGACGCAAACATCGCCAGCCTCGCGGCGGGCAAGCGCGCAGCGGCCCGGCGCATCGCCGTGACCGCGCAGGTCGGGGATCACAAGGAGCGCGGCATTGTCTGCGTGTTGTCCGATGCGCCGCAGCGAGTCCCAACGCGAACGCCCATGCCCGTGCAGGATGATGACCGCGCGGTTTGAATGCGGCGATCGACCGCGAATCCACCACGCGGGCATGGTGCCATCGGCAAGAACGGTCGAACGCTCTTCAAACTGAAGACCAACATCCTCGGGGCTCGCGGGCAGACCCTGTCCAAGCGCCCATCCCATGCTTCGCCGCGCGGGCTTGACGGCATCGTGCCAAAGACCCGCCAGATAGGCGCCACTTACAAGGAGCGCCGCGGTGCCGAGCAGTGTTGCGAATCCAAGCGTCGCGCCGATCACGGAACTGACCGACGACGCCAGGATGTAACTCTGCGTTGACGCCAGCATAAAACTCTGCGACGACCCGAGCGTGTAACTCAGCGCGCTCACGCCTTGCGTGCTCCGGCTGCGGCGGATTCGCTCAGGGCGCGCGTCATCGCAGCGCGGCGAGTGTTGCGATCGCCTTCATCTGTAACCGATGGAAGATTCACTTCCACGTTGTGCGCAGCCGCGCGGGCTGCAACGCAGGCGAGGTCGATAGCAATTGCGAGGTCACTTGCCAGATTGGGATTCGTGCGTGCCGCTATGCCGCTGCAAGTTGCTGCAATCTCTGCGGCAGCATCCAGAATCGCTTGCGGGGCGTCGATCGCCGCAGCCACGGCAGCGTCCCAGCCATTCAGGCGCTCCGCCGCGTCTTTCGGCAATTTCCACAAGGAATTCAGCACTCCGTATGCCTCGGCATCGCGATCAGCGAGCACGAGGGCATGATGGCGTAGTTCAGTGAGGCGCTTAAGCGCAGAGCCGTTCGACGCATCGTCTGCTGCAAACTTTGGCTTGCCAATGGTGAATTCCAAGACCATTGATCCCAAAGCCGCCGCGTGCGCTGCCGTTATAGCGGCCACCGCGCCGCCACCCGGCGCTGGCGTCTTGGCGGCGAGCATCTCTGCGAATTCCTCAACCGTCAGTGTTCGAAAGGCCATGTTTCTGCTCCTGCGGTTGGTGTTGCAGTTCTACGCGCGGATCTCTGCGGCGAGCTGCGATTGCAATGCGGCAGTAAGCGATTGCATGGCTGACTCAGCATCTTCGCGCTTCAGCGTGCGGTCATGCGCTCGGAATGTCAATCGCATGGTGACGCTCTTTCGCCCTGCGCCGGTTTGTTTACCGCGGTAAGTGCCAACAAATCCCAACGTCTCAAAGCACGGAAGGTTCAAACTTTGCACGAGCGCTTCAATGCTTGACCATGTGGCTGCCTCAGGAAGAATCGCGCTCAGGTCACGCTCGATACTTGGGAACGATGGCAACGCCTGCGCGCGGACTTCGGGTGGGAAGTTGGCGTAGAGCGGTCGGAGTAGAAGTTCTGCGGCAGTGAAGGTCCCTTCGAGACCAAAGAGCGCGGTCACGGTCGGAGTGAGAATGCCCCATGATGCAACCGCATTTCCATCGACGGAGAGTTCCGCTTCGCTGGAGTACCACGCTGCCCGTGCGGTTTCGGCAACGGCTGAAACCTGCAGTTTGGCGTGGTTTCCAGCCAAAAGTCGCACGGTGCGTTCGCATGCGCCGCGGATCCAACGCATCGCTCCGTCAGAATCGCTCGGGGCATCAGACAGCAGAGTGACCAGCGATCGCTCGTTGTGACTGCCATCGGCGCTGAGCGTGAATGCACCTGCAAACTCAAAGACGCGCAGTTGGCTGATGCCGGCATCAGCATTGCGGCGTCGTACATCAAGCAAGCTTGGAATCACCGACGGTCGAAGCACTGGCGTACCACCAGCACGATCATCGCTTACCCGTAGTGGCATACATCCAGGGCGGAAGAACGGCGCTGCATGACGTTCAGAGATCAATGAATGCGTGATGGACTCCATGAAGCCGAGGCCAACCAAGAGGCCCTTCGCAGCACGCGGGGCGGCTACTTGTGGTTCGACCGGAGCAACACGGACGGAAAGCGTTTCCTTTAGCGGGATGCGATCGAGGCCATGGATTCGGCATATCTCCTCAATGACATCGATCTCGCGTTCCACGTCAATGCGTCGCGCGGGCACTGAGCAGTCGACGGAATCGCCGCGTACAACTGGCGAGAATCCCAAAGTGGCCAGCGCGCGAACGATTTCCTCAAGCGGAATTTCTGTTCCAAGGATTGAGCGAACGCGGGCGGGTCGAACTGAAACGCGACGCTCAGCGGGCAGTGGCGCGCCGGCTTCCACTACGCCGTCGCACAGCGTTCCGCCCGCTGTTTCAAGGATCAATGCGACGAGGCGTTCGGCAGCCGCGTCAATATCAGCGGGATGAACGCCGCGTTCGAATCGGTATGAGGAATCGCTGGCTATCTTCAACGAGCGACTTGCAGCGCGGACCGCGGCAGGATCAAAGGTGGCAGCTTCGATCAGGATATTGATGGTGTTCGTAGTGACGGCAGTCAGTGCGCCGCCCTTGACGCCGGCGATCGCAACGGCGCGATCTGCATCGGCGATGAGTAGTTCGCCCCCAGCGAGGGTGACCTCTTGTGCCCCGTCGCCGATAGGTAGAAATCGCTCGCCTTTCTCGGCGCGCCGCACTTGGATGCGCGCGCCGTGCAGCAAGTCAAGATCAAAGACATGGGTCGGCTGGCCAAACTCAAACAGTACGAAGTTGGTGCAGTCAACAAGGTTGTTGCGCGGGATCTGTCCGATCGCGCGCAGCCGGCGCTGCAGCCACTCGGGACTCGGACCAACTTTGACATCGCGAATGATGCGTGCGGTGTAACGCGGGCACGCGGCGGTCTCATTGTTGCTGACGGCGATGTGTTTGGATGCGGCGCTACCTGTTGGCTTTGCGTTGCCTTCAGGCGCTTTGAGCGAACGACCACTCATGGCGCAGATTTCGCGCGCGAGTCCAAGGTGGCTCAGGCAGTCGCCGCGGTTCGAGGTGGTCTCGATCTCCTGCCATCGCTCGCCGTTTTCGGCGTCATCGCCGCCATCAAAGTTGAGCCCCGCGGCGGTGAGTAGGTCGGCCTGCTCCTCTGCGGTGGCGGGGCGGTCGAGGTAGTCGTTGATCCAAGTGACGCTTGTTCGCATGGTGAAGGGTCGAAGGGTAGCATTCCGGGCACTGTGACGGCCGCCGTGCGCATCCAAATGACTGCTTGCGCGCTTCTTGCCGCCGCTGGCTTGCTTGCGGGCTGTAGCGGCGCGGTGGGGACGGCCGACGGACCGGCAGGAGCGCCCTCGAATCAAGTTGCGGAGTTAGAGCCAGTATCCGGTGAAAAGCCGGGCACGAGCGCTGCGAGCGGTCGGTTTGTGGAGACGACAGAAGGCGCCCCGGCGGAGTCTGGCGCACTGGCTGATGGGACCTACCCACCTGACTTCACCATCGACCTCACAGTCTTGGTTGGTCTCGGCGCCCCTGAACTCCTGAAAGTAGAGGAGCGACAGGCCAAATATGTAGTGCTTCCCGATGGCGCACTGCATGCTGACGCGAGCCCATTTATTGATATTTCAACGCGCCCCGGTCGCACCCGTTGGCTCTACGAAGATCAGGTGCAGTTTCTATGGTCGCTGTGCTCGCAGATTGGATTTACTGATGAGCGCAATGCCAACGGTCCGCCCAACCCAGACATGTTGCAAGTGCCACGCGGTGAACGATTGGCAGTCATGACGTTCCGCGCCCGTGGGCGAACGTGGACATTCGTTCGCCGCGCGACCGACGCGCAGCCGTTCGATGCCGCCGCGGTCCGCATCATTCGAACGATCGCGATTCTCAGTTGGCTGCCCGATTACCGCGCCGAAGACATTGCCCCAGAGCGCTACGACTTCGGCCCGGATCCCTACGCCGTGTACCGCGCGATTCGTGCCCAGCAACCAGCAACCATTCGACGATGAACAGTTTCTTACGCATCGCACTTGGCGCCACGCTCGTCGTGGCATCCGTCACCTTCACCGCGTGTCAGTCCACGCCGATGGTGCCGCCGCATGATGAGAATTCAAGTACCGATGGAATGGGCTTGCAATTGTGGTACGCGCGTGTTGATACGCGTCAATATGACTTCTTTCAGGTGCGCCCCGATGGGTCGCTTTCTTACGGCGGCGGGATGACTGCGTTCAATCACAACATTGAGTGGACTGGACGACTGACCGCCGAAGAGGGCTATCGCCTGCGCACGCTTGTCAATGAAGCGAAGTGGATGACGGCAGAGAATCCATCATTACATACGGCAGAGACACCAATGGCGGAAATCATGGTCGCAAGTGGCAAGAACGAACGCTCGTTGACTATTCAGGGTCCGAACGAATATGTGCTGCAGGTAGTCGAAGTCCTTTCCAAAGCGGCATCGCGCCGATTCGACCGTTTCATGCAGCGTCTGCCGGATGCGGGCACGCAAGTGCGCTGATGTGCGCCGCTGCGCGCCATGACTTGTGAGGCGGCGGAGCAGGGGTAACCACGGTTCATATGCGGCGGAGGTTCTTGGGTGGCTAAGAACCTAGTATCCACGGAATGCCCGTGACGTCTTCCATCATTGACCCGATCGTCGGCATCGATCTTGGCACCACCAATTCCTTGGTCGCGTTCTGCGATGACGCGGGACCGCGCATTCTCATGGACGATGCAGGTCACGCGCTTCTGCCGTCCGTGGTGCGCTTTGTAGAGGGCGCGGCAGCAGTGGTTGGTCATGAAGCGCGCGCGCATGCGGTTGAATATCCGGTGGACACGGTGTACAGCGCCAAGCGATTCATGGGCCGCGGCTTTGCGGAGCAGGGCGCGTCGATCGGTGGATTGCCGTTCGCAGTGGTCGACGGC
The DNA here is from genome assembly GCA_947474065.1 of Planctomycetaceae bacterium. GTDB lineage: Bacteria > Planctomycetota > Phycisphaerae > Phycisphaerales > SM1A02 > UBA966. Next base: position 51,642 of record CANJHD010000006.1, on the reverse strand, counting down.
CCGCGTGGGTTGGCAGCATTTGCAGTTGGCGGTGCCGTTGTCACTCCGCAAGAAGTGGCCGCGCATGTCTTACGCGCCTTGAAGGCCGTCGCGGAACGTCGACTTGAAGTTGAGGTTCGGCGCGCGGTAATTACCGTGCCTGCGTACTTCGACGACGCGCAGCGCCAGGCAACGCGCGACGCGGCGCGGCTCGCCGGAATTGAAGCAGTACGCATTGTCAACGAACCTACCGCAGCCGCGCTTGCTTATGGAATCGGCGCATCGGAACGGCGCCGCACGTCGTCGGAAACAATCGTCGTTTATGACTTCGGCGGCGGAACGTTCGACGTCTCTGTATTGCAACTCGTCCCCGGCGGTCCCGACGACGGCGAGTTCTTTCAAGTGCTCTCCGCTGCGGGTGACACGCGTCTGGGTGGCGATGACATTGATGACGCAATCATTGCGCTCGTTACGGGCGAGATCCGGGCTGCATTTGGCACGGAACTCGAATTCCCTCCAGCCGCGCGTCAGGCACTTCGGAACTTCGCCGAGCGCGCCAAGATGACACTTTCATCAGCCGAAAGTGCCACGCTTGAAGTGTCGCTTGGAGTCGATCGCAACTACCGACGCGTTCTTGGGCGCGCGGAATTTGAAACAATCATTGCGCCGCTCGTGGATCGAACGATCGCCGCGTGCCGACGCGCCATGCGCGACGCGGGCGCGCCAGAGATTGATCGCGTAGTACTCGTCGGCGGCAGCACGCGGATTCCCGCGGTGCGCTCAGCCGTTGCAGCGTTCTTCGGTCGCGAGCCGTATGCGGCGCTTGATCCTGATCAAGTAGTAGCGCTCGGCGCAGCAGTGCAAGCGGCGGTCCTGTCAGGCGCGCGTCGTGACTTGCTGCTTGTAGATGTCGTGCCGCTTTCACTGGGCATCGAAACAGTTGGTGGTGCTGTTGCGAAACTTGTCATGCGCAATGCGAGCATTCCAACGCGCGCGACGGAAATGTTCTCGACATCGGTGGACGGTCAGGTGAATGTTGGCATCCATGTCCTGCAGGGGGAGCGTGAACTGGTGGCCGACTGCCGCTCGATCGCCCGCTTCGACCTGCGCGGAATTCCTCCAATGCCGGCCGGTATCCCGCAGATTGAAGTGGAGTTCATGGTGGATGCCAACGGTATCCTGTCAGTGACCGCCGCCGAGCGCCGGAGTGGGCGCCGCGCCACGGTTCAGGTGATTCCAACTTATGGGCTGACGGCCGCGGATGTGGATCGCATGGAAGCCGACAGTTTCACTCACGCGCGGGATGACATGCAGCGCCACCGGGTGGTGGATCTTGTGGCAACGTCGAGGCTTGATCTGAAGTGGATTTGCGACGCCCTTGCTCGGGTGCGGGATGAGTTGGATCCCGCCTACCTGCAGAGCCTCGAATCCGCCATCATGAGCCTGAAGGGGCATATTGCCGCCGCCGAGCACGACGCCCGGGCGGTCGACGCGAACGCCTTCTATCAGGCCAAAGAAGCGCTCGACCGCGTCAGTGTCCGGATGCATGAAGTAGCGATTACTCGGAGTTTGCGCGGCGAATCTGCCTGACGACGCGGCACCTGCTAACCCCGGGCGAATTCGCTTTTCTTTTTCGACATTCTTCCTATCATTCGATTCTTGGCGCCGGTGGTCCTTACCGCGCGCCGCTCCATCGATGGCAGACACACTCACCGAATCCACAGCATCCGCTCCCGTCCCCGCACCCCGCACGCGCCCGGCGCGCGCGGCGACCGAACTTGGGTGGAGTGTCGAGGAATCGGCAGCGCTCTATTCGATTCGCAACTGGGGCAAGGGCTTCTTTGATGTCAACACCGCGGGCCACGTGGTGGTTCGTCCGCAGCGTAATCCGGCCATTGCCGTGGACCTCTACGAAGTGGTTGCCGGAATGCGCGAGCGCGGCTTTCGTACTCCGCTGCTGATCCACTTCAGCGACCTGTTGAAGCAACGCCTTGTTGACATTGCCGAAGCATTCCGCGGCGCGATTGTTGAGCACGGATATCACGGCACATATCAAGGTGTGTTCCCGATCAAGGTCAACCAGCAGCGCCGCGTTGTTGAAGAAGTACGCGACGCAGGCAAGGGTCTTGGATTCGGTCTCGAGGCCGGCAGCAAGCCGGAACTTCTGGCCATCATGGGAATGACGGGCGATACTCCGGACCGGCTCATCATTTGCAACGGCTTCAAGGAAGAGCGTTACATTGAATTCACCGCGCTCGCCAAGAAACTTGGTCGCAACATCATTCCGGTGATCGAAAATATCACTGAACTCAAGTTGATCTTGCGCTTCTATGAGCAACACGGCGTTCGCCCAACCATCGGCGTGCGTGTCAATCTGGCTGCGCAGGGTGCGGGTCGTTGGCGCCACTCGAGCGGGCTGAAGGCGAAGTTCGGTCTCAGTATGACCGAGGTCCTTGAAGTGCTCTCGATCCTGCGTTCCAAGGGTATGGAAGATTGCCTACAGCTTCTGCATTGCCACATGGGCAGCCAGATTCATGACATTCGTCAAGTGAATCAGGGAATCAATGAACTCGCGCGCATCTATTCGCAGTTGGCGAAAGCCGGCGCGGGCATGAAGTACATCGATATTGGTGGCGGCTTGGGCATCGACTACGACGGAAGCCAGACCAGCTTTGAGTTCTCAATGAACTACACGCTGCAGGAGTACGCGTCGAACGTTGTCTACAAACTCATGACCGTGTGTGATGAAGAGGGCGTTGCCCATCCCATCATCGTCAGTGAGTCTGGTCGCGCTATGGTTGCGCAGCAGAGTGTTCTGATCTTTGATGTGCTCGGCGCCAATCGGCTTGACCGATTCACAGTACCAGCTGAGTTGCCACCGCCTGCCGCTGGCGAAACGGAATTACCGCGCCCGCTCGTTGACATCTTCGATGTGTACAAGAACATCGCTGAGCGTCGACTGGTTGAGCATTACAACGACATGCTTGAGGACCGCGATGAGGCGTTGCGCCTGTTCAGCGTTGGTCTCATGAGTTTGGAGCACCGTGCACTCGTCGACAACATCTTCTGGGCGAGCTGCGCCAAGATTCGCGACATTGCGCGCTCCATGAGTCGGCCGCCCGAGGAACTTGGAGATTTGGAGAGCGCGCTGAGCGATACGTATTTCTGCAACCTCTCGATCTTCCAGAGCATGCCCGATGTGTGGGCCATCAATCAACTGTTCCCGATTGCGCCGATTCATCGGCTCGGTGAGCGTCCCACCCGCAAGGCGACGATCGCGGATCTGACCTGCGATTCCGACGGCAAGATTGACCGATTTGTGGACGACCACGACGTGAAGAAGTGGATCGAGCTGCATGACTTCGAGGACGGCGAGGAGTACTTGTTGGGCGCGTTCCTAGTGGGCGCGTACCAGGAGACGCTCGGCGACTTGCACAATCTCTTCGGTGACACCCACGTGGCTCACGTCAAAGTGGACGACCAGGGCGAGTGGTGGATTGATGAAATTATTGAGGGCGACGCGGTCCGCGACGTCCTGAGCTATGTCCACTACGACCTGGCGCGGCTCTTTGGCGAAGTTCGCCGCGAGTGCGAGAAGGCCGTGGTCAACAAGCAGATGACCGTGTCAGAAAGCCAAGGACTTCTGAAGGCTTACGAAGCTGGGCTATCGGGATACACGTACCTCGAAACCGAGAATCGCTAAGCCTGCGCTAAGGGGCTTGAGCCTGCGCTGTGGGGTCCGGACGTTGCGCTGCGGGGCTGGAACCCGGCGAGAGTTCTGTTAGCTTCCGGTCGGTTTTGAAAGCGTCGGTGTCGGCGGTAGTGACGTCTTCGCCAGTGATGTGACCGTACTCGGCGCTCCGGCATCGCCCTGGGTGAGGGTTGCCGTCACCAGGACTCCTTCCGGATTTCGGGCAGAGTTGATCACTACTTTGAAACTGCTCTCGCTGTTTCCCACCTGAACGGTGGCAGGCGAGCCCACGTAGGCGACGACCCGGGGCGCAGCGACCACGGCGCCAGCCTCATCTCGGAGGGTGACTGTGGTCATCACCGTGTCCGGAGCGCTGCCTGCCGCGTCCGTAATTAGGTAGGCATCGATGTTCATAGCCAGGGGCGCGGGTGCGGGTGCGCGGCAGGCGCTGAGCAGGGCGAGCGCAACAGCGGCGGCGAAGCATGGGGAAGAGCGCATGAATGGTGTCATCGACAATGAAACGGGTCACGGGGTAAAAAGTTGCGCCGCGCGGGGTGCGAAATGCCCCATTTCGCACCAGTGCAATCTCAGTTCTGTGGCAACCCGACCGCCCGCGCTCGGTACGACTTGCATGCCCTCTCGGCGCGCGATTCTCGCAGCCCTCGCTGTTGGCACCACCATGGTTGCCGCTGGGGCTGTCGTGTCGCCGCCGTCGTCCGTGGCATCCATCGTCGCCGCGGATCCAATCCGCTTCGGCCGGGACATTCGTCCGATCCTGTCCGACCGCTGCTACCTCTGCCATGGCCCCGACCGCGCAAAGCAGAAGGCGGGTCTGCGTCTCGACTCGTTTGAAGGTGCTACCGCGCCGCGCAAAGACGGCGCCGCGATCGTTCCGGGTCATCCGGATGAATCACTACTGCTGCAACGCATTTCAGCCGTCGCCGCAAACACCGTCATGCCGCCACCCGATAGTGGCAAGCACGCGATCACCGCCGCCGAGCAGGCGACGCTTCGGCAGTGGATCGCGGAAGGCGCGCAGTACGAATCGCATTGGGCATTCACAGTGCCGACGGTGCCCACTGTGCCCACGGTCCACGATGTTGCGTGGCCGCGAACACCGATTGATAATTTCATTCTCGCGTCACTTGAGCGCGCAACTATCGCGCCAAACGCGGAAACAGATCGCGCCACGCTTTGCCGCCGCGTCTTCTTGGATCTCACTGGGCTTCCGCCCACCCCGGAAGAGACAGCGTCGTTCCTCACCGATGAGCGTGGCGATGCCTACGAAGTACTGGTCGATCGGCTGCTTACTGAGGAACCGTACCGAAGCCGATACGCCGAACGCATGGCCATTCCGTGGCTCGATGTGGCGCGCTACGCAGATACCTGCGGCATTCATCAGGACAACGGTCGGCAGATGTGGCTGTGGCGCGACTGGGTGCTTGCCGCATTCCGCGACAACATGCCATACAACCAGTTCGTAGTCGAGCAGGTTGCGGGTGACCTTCTGCCGAACGGCACGGTGCAGCAGAAGATCGCGAGCGGATTCAATCGCGCGCATGTCACGAGCGATGAGGGCGGGGCGCTTGATGCGGAATACCTCTTGGAATACGCGGTGGATCGCACTGCAACTGTCGGCGCTGCATTTCTTGGGCTCACGCTGCAGTGTGCGCGTTGTCACGACCACAAGTTTGACCCAGTGACGCAGGAGGATTTCTATTCGCTGCTGGCGTTCTTCAATTCCAACGAACAGCCTGGGATCTATTCACAGACGATGGACGCGAACCGCGCCTATGAGCCATCCATCGAAGTGCCCACCCCAGAGCACACGGCTCGTCTGAGCATCCTGGCGCAAGCTGCCGCCGATGCGCGTACTGCCCGCGATGCGATGAGTGATACCGAGCGAGCAGACTTCGCATCCTTTCGCACAAAGATCAGTAGTGAAGGCATTCGCTGGGCATCACTGCAATATGTCTCTGCAGTGAGTACGGAAAAGACCACGCTGACGGTACAGCCTGATGGAAGCGTGCTGTCGTCGGGTGAGAATCCAGCCAACGACGAGCAGACATTCACCTACCGCACTGACGCCACGGACTTGCGTGCTATCGGTCTTGAGGCGATGACTGATCCGTCGCTTCCTCTTGGTCGCGTCGGGAGAGCCCCAAACGGCAACGCGGTGCTTGATGCAATCGAAGTGGAGGCGGTCTCGGTGGTGGACCCCACGAAGCGCCGCAGTGTTCCGCTCGCGTGGGCATGGGCCGACGTTGAGCAGATGGACGGCGATTACCGTGTTGCCAATGCGCTGCGTCGCGACGGGCGCGTGTGGGCGGTCAATGCACACAATGAACCCGGTGCGCGCGCCGCGCTCTTTGTTGCGGCAGAGCCGTTCGGTTTCCCGGGCGGCACCGAATTGCGGGTGAAGTTGGTGACAAAGTCACCGTACGCTCAACATGCATTCGGCCGCGTGCGCATTCACGCTGGTGCCGTTTCGGAATCCCTGCTTGCAGAGTTGCCAACGGCATCGAGTAACTGGTACATCGCGGGGCCGTTTCCGATCAGTAATGCAAACGATGGCTACGAGACGGTCTTTGGTCCAGAGAAGGCTGTTCCGCTTGACCTCAACGCAACATTCGGCGCAGTCGGTAATGGCACATTCAAATGGCGATACGCGCCGTTGATCAAGGAGGCCGAGGCAGTTGGGCTTGCCAACGGCGCCGACGCCGAGTTCGTGGCGCGCGAGATTTGGTCCGCCGCGCCGGGTTCGCTCGAACTTTCCCTTGGCTCTGACGACGGCTTGCAGGTCTTTGCGAATGGGGTGCGCATTCATGATCATCGCATCGATCGCAGCGTTGCCTCAGATCGTGATCGTGTTGTGGTTCCGCTCGTTGTTGGGTCGAATCTCTTGGTGTGCAAAGTGGTGAACACCGGAGTGGACGGCGGCTTCTATCACCGTGAGATTCCCGGATCCGCCAGTATCGGGCGCGGGTCGGTAGCGCTTGCTATGCCGAGTGGATCAGTGCGCCCGGAAGTTCTTGAGGGAGCAATTGCATCATGGCGGGCTGCACAATCGCCCACGTATAAAGCGCGAGCTGAGGCATTTGCTGCAGCCGATCGGCAACGCGCGGACTTTGCCGCGACGCTTCCGCGCACCATGGTGATGCAAGAGCGCGCAGTGCCGGTCGATACATTTGTGATGAAGCGCGGTTTGTATGACCAACCCGACATGACTCGCAAGGTTTCTCGACGAATTCCAGCTGCGCTTGGCGCACTGCCCGCGGATGCGCCGCCAGATCGGCGCGGTCTTGCGCAATGGCTCGTGAGTCCGCAGAATCCACTCACCGCGCGTGTTGTTGTGAATCGTTTCTGGGAGCAATTCTTCGGGCGCGGACTGGTGAAGTCGAGTGAAGACTTTGGTCTGCAAGGTGAATGGCCTTCACACATGGAATTACTCGATTGGCTCGCTACCGACTTCCGCGACCACGGCTGGGATGTACGCCGGCTGGTGAAGGAAATTGTTACAAGCGCTACGTATCGGCAGTCATCGCGCGTGCGTCGGGCCGTTGCTGTGCGCGATCCGGAGGACCGCATGTTGTCGTGGTTCCCGCGGCAACGCCTGACGGCGGAGCAGATCCGAGACCAGGCGCTCTACGTGGGCGGGTTGCTTCGCGAGCGGCTTGGTGGACCCAGTGTGAAGCCCTACCAGCCAGCAGGGCTGTGGCAGGAGACCAGCATGCCCACCAGCAACACCAAGGCATACGACCAAGGCACTGGTGATGATCTCTGGCGCCGCAGCCTGTACACCTACTGGAAGCGAGCCTCGCCGCCGCCTTCGATGCTGGCATTTGATGCACCAACAAGGGAATTTTGCGCGGTTCGTCGATTCGTGACCAACACGCCGCTGCAGGCGCTCGTTCTGTGGAATGACCCACAACTGGTGGAGGCCGCGCGTGCTTCGGCGGAGCGCACCCTGCGCGAGCCGGGTGACGATCGGGCACGGATTGCCCGCCTCTGGATGCGCGTGACAGGGCGCGTGGTGGATGACCGGGTATTGAAGGATGTGACGGAAGCGCTGGCCGCCGAGCGCGCGCGATGGGACACTGCGGACGGTCGACTAGACGCACAGAAATTACTTACTGTGGGTGCTTCGCCGGTTCCTGCTGACATCGCGCCAGCAGAACTCGCTTCGTGGACAATGATCTGCAATGCACTTCTTTCCAGCGACCCAGTGATAGTGAAGGACTGATCGAACCATGACTTCGAAGCCCCCCATGACTCCACACGCCGATGCACTTGAGGAATACCTCCTCAATCTGACGCGGCGGAGATTCTTCGGCACGGTCGCTTCAACGATCGGTGCAGGTCTTGGTGGCGCGGCGCTGGCAAGTTTGCTTGGACGCAATGCCGCGGCTGGTGTCAATCAGCTTGTTGGTGCGGACGGCAACGCGCTTCCGAATGCGGCGCCGTCGAGCGCGCCCTTCACGGCCGGCCCTCACTTTGCGCCCAAGGCGAAGCGTGTGATCTACATGCACATGGAGGGCGCGCCGAGTCAGTTGGACCTCTACGACCACAAGCCAAATTTGCTTGCGCGTTTCAACGAGGATTTGCCAGATTCCATTCGCAATGGTCAGCGCATCACCACCATGACCAGTGGGCAGACCCGATTCCCTGTGGCGCCGAGCAAGTTCCGTTTCGACCGCTACTCGAATCGTCAAGATGGAATCATGCTTTCGGAACTCATTCCGAATACCGGGCGAGTTGCCGGCGACCTGTGCTTTGTGCACTCGATGCACACCGATGCCATCAATCATGAGCCTGGCATCACCTTCTTCCAGACGGGGTCAGAGCAGCCCGGCCGCGCGTCGTTTGGTAGTTGGGCCAGTTACGGCCTTGGCAGTATCAACTCCAACTTTCCATCTTTCGTGGTGATGATCACGCAGGGCGCGGGCAACATGCAAGCGTTAAGCGCGCGCTTCTGGGGCAGTGGTTTCTTGCCGAGCGAGCATCAAGGCTGCCGACTGCGCGCGGGTCGCGATGCGGTGCTTCACCTCCGTGATCCGGACGGCGTGAGCCGCACTGATAGACGGCGCATGTTGGACTTGGTTACGCGGCTGAATACTGAGGAATTTGAGGAGTCATTGGATACCGAGACGCGCACTCGCATTGCGCAACATGAGATGGCTTACCGCATGCAGATGTCGGTGCCGGAACTCACGGACTTCAGTGACGAGAGCGAAGCAACGCTCGAGATGTATGGACCGGATGTGCGTAAGCCCGGAAGCTTTGCGGCCAATTGCTTGTTGGCGCGGCGGCTTGCTGAGCGTGATGTTCGTTTCATCCAGCTGTACATGCGTGGATGGGATCAGCACAACAACCTTCCTGGCGAACTTCGTCAGCAGTGCAACGCGGTCGACCGCGCGCAGGCCGCGCTGGTCACTGACCTGAAACAGCGTGGCATGCTTGATGACACGTTGGTCTTGTGGGCTGGTGAGTTTGGTCGCACGGTGTACAGCCAAGGGCAGCTCACCAAGGAGAATTACGGGCGGGATCACCATCCACGCGCGTTCACCATTTGGATGGCTGGCGGCGGCGTGCAGCCGGGAATCACCTACGGCAAGACTGACGATTACTCATACAACATCGTTGAGAATCCGGTGGATGTGCATGATTTACATGCCACGATGCTGCACCTCTTGGGCTTTGATCACAAGCGCCTGACATACCGATCGCAGGGCCGCGATTACCGCCTGACGGATGTCAAGGGAAACGTAGTCAACGCGCTGCTTGCATAAACGCAGCGCGCCCGCCGGATGAACGGCGGGCGCGCTAGAGGGTTTGATTCACTCCGCGGGGGAGTGAGTTGCTTCAAGACTTAGGCGCGACGACGGCGCGTTGCGCAACCAGCGGCCGCGAGCAGCGCAAGGGCTCCTGGCGCTGGGATGGCGCTACCGAAGGTGACATTGTCGAAGCCGATGTAGTTGGCAGTGCCGCTGAACGTGACTGAATGCGCCTCGCCGACGAAAGCAGCGCCGACGAGAGCCCAGCGGTCGTACAGGGCATCTGGGGTGTTGTCGGTACCAAGTCCAATCAGATTCAAGGTGGCGAGGATGCTGCCACTGCCGTCGAGGCCGCTCCAAATGTCGATCGATCCTGCGGTATCCGTACTTGTGTAGTAGGTGGAGAACCCGCCACTAAAGCCTGCTTCTACATTCATGGTCGTGGCTGCTCCGTCAAGCCAGAAGAGGATTGTTGGCATGCTGGGGGCGTTGGTGAAATTGCCCGTACCGCCCGCCTCCCTGGCGACGATTCCCAGTGCGTTACCGACGAATTCGACGCCGTAGTTTGGGCCGGCTCCGCCGTTGTAGAAGTTCCCAACGGCATTGTTGTTGCCAACGCCCTCAAAGGTGAGCGTGTTCACGCTGGCGTTTGCGGATGCAATGGCAACAAAGGCGGTCGTGGCGGTGATGCAGGTAAGCGTGTTCATCATGTGGTTCATTTCTCTAGGAAGGCGAGAGGACCGGATGCAGTCCCGAACGGGGACATCCGATATCCATTGGACTTTGACAGCAACTGACTGTCACGGTGATGTAGGCGTGAGGCATGCTCTCCTTGTGTCACTGTTCTCTAGAGATTTTTAAAAATCTTGCGTGCCCCACTTGTGCCCTAAAACGCAGCCCGCCCGCCGGATGACCGGCGGGCGGGCTGGATGGGTTGAGTTCACTCCGCGGGGGAGTGAGGGGCGTCAGATATCAGGCGCGACGACGGCGCGAAACCAAGCTCGCAACTCCCAGCAGCGCAAGGGCGCCTGGTGCCGGGATGTTGCTACCAAAGGTCACATTGTCGAAACCAATGTAGTTCGCCGTTCCAGCGAACACCGCCGAATGAGCCGTGCCTGCGAATGATGTGCCAGCGAGAGACCACGTGTCGTAAATGCCCCCTGCTTGGCTACCGAGAGCCGCGAGATTAAGGGTCGCTAGCAGATTGCCGGTGCCGTTCAGGCCGTCATAAATGCCGATCGAGCCGGGTTCGGCGATGCTGCTGTAGTAGGTCGCGAAACCGTCCGTAAATCCTGCGGCGACATTCATCATCGTGGCAGGGCCGTCAAGCCAAAACATAATTGTCGGCATGCTCGGTGCGTTGGTGAAGTTGCCGCCGCCGCCCGCCTCGGCTGCGACGATGCCGAGTGCGTTACCTACGAATTCCACGCCGTAGTTGACGCCAAGGCCGCCGTTGTAGAAGTTACCAATGGGGGTGCTGTCGCCAACGCCCTCAAAGTCGAGGGTAATGATCGTGGCGCTTGCTGAAGGGGCTGCGATCAGCGCAGCAATTGCGATAAGAGTCTTCATGCTTCGTTCCTTTGTGAAGGATGAGGGGAAATGAGTGAAGGTCGCAGTGACCAACAGGGATTACGATTTTTACATCGTGCTCCTGTTGATTTGTTTGAGATGGCGCGAACAGCGACCACTTCACCAATTTGCGTCACGCGTCTGAGGGAAACTTCCCGAACCACATCAGGTGCTGCAGTGGAAGTCGCTCATCGGTGCGGATCCACATGAGCCCTGCGGCCTCAAGCTCCCGGCGTGCCTGCGCCTCAGTCATCTTGTGAAGCGGCTTAATCGGCACTTCCGGATCTTCACCCCGATACTCCACCAACGCCACGCGTCCACCCGGCTTCAATGCGCGCGCAATGGACGTCATCATCTCCCACGGCTTATCAAATTCGTGATACGCGTCAACCAGTAGAACCAAGTCAAGACTTCCCTCCGGCAGCATCGTGTCACTCGTGTCACCCAAGATGCCAGTGATGTTGGTGAGATTCTCCTTGCGTGCACGTGCTTCAAGAAATGCAAGCATCTCCGGCTGGATGTCAGTGCCGTAAACGATTCCGGGTGCAACGCGCTTGGCCATGGGCACGGTGAAGTAGCCACTGCCTGCGCCAATATCTGCCACCGTCATGCCCGGCTTCAGTTCGAGCGCGTCCATCAGGAGATCAGTCCGTTCTTCCGACTCGCGTGTTCCGCGTTCGAGCCAGTAGATGCCTTGGTGGCTCATGAAGATGGCGATTTCGCGCCCGAAGTACGTGCGACCAATGCCATCCGCACTGGCAACACCGTCCGCGTAGGCGCCCGTTGGGGCTGCGCGTACTTTCGTTTCGTGGCGCTCTGAAGTACCAGGAGTGCGGCTCGTTGCCGCTCCACTCGCACGCCCACTTTCAGTGCGATTGCATCCCGATGAAAGTGCAAGCGTGCCTATGCAGAGGAGGAGAGTGGGGCGCAAGCAAGCGATGGAGGTTCGCATAGTGGCAGAGTAGAGCCGACGCGTCGCCGAGTGCGTACCATCAACGCCTTATGTCCGCCCCGATTTCAGATTTCGTCAGCCTTGATGACTTTGAACGCCATGCGTTTGAGGTGCTACGCGTCTTGCCGCGCGACTATTTCCGCAGCGGTGCGTGGGCCGAAACCACCATGCATGAGAATCGTGCCGCGTGGGAGCGCCTGCGGATTTGGTACCGCGTGATGCGTGATGTCTCCGCGCGTTCAACGAGCGCCACCATTCTTGGCGGCGAGGCATCGATGCCGGTCTGCATCGCGCCGACTGCGTTGCACCGCATGGCGCATCCCGATGGCGAACTCGCCACCGCCCGTGCGGCCGCCCGTGCTGACGTGCCGATGATTCTTTCGAGCCTTTCCACTACCACCATTGAGGACGTCCGCGCCGCGGCGACGGAAATTGATCCCGCCGCGCGCACATGGATGCAGATGTACATCGGCCGTGACCGCGGGATTGTGCGCGAATTGGCGCAGCGCGCTCATGCAGCCGGATGTGATGCTCTGGTACTCACAGTTGACACCCCAGTCTGGGGCATCCGCGAGCGCGACATTCGCAATCACTTCCGTGTGCCGGACGGTCTCAGCATTGTCCATCTTGAACGGCCGGGTGGGCCGACGGGCCACACCGGTAGCGGCATTCAAGAGGCGCTCGCGTGGACGATTGATGCGAGCCTGACTTGGAAAGACTTTGAGTGGCTGCGCGATTCGACGCCGCTTCCTGTGATACTCAAAGGAATTTGTCGCGCCGAAGATGCAGCGCGCGGCGTTGAACTCGGCGCGAAGGCGATCTTGGTTTCAAACCATGGTGGTCGTCAACTTGATGGCGCGCCTGCCACTGTTGAAGCACTGCCGCACTGTGTTGATGCAGTTGCGGGGCGTGTTCCGGTATTGGTTGATGGTGGCGTTCGCCGTGGTACTGACATCCTGCGCGCGCTTGCGCTCGGTGCGCAGGCCGTGTGCATTGGGCGACCGATTCTCTGGGGGCTTGCGTCGGGTGGCGAAGAAGGAGTGTCCCGCGTGCTCGCAATTCTGGCGCAGGAACTTGACGTCACGCTCGCGCTATCCGGTTGCACGGGCGTGAATGATGTAACGGATGATTTGCTGCGACCGTGATGATTTGCAGCCGGCGGTGATGCGTTGGGCGCTCACCGCTCGCTCCTCGCGCCCAATCAGCGCCCGTGACCGCCGCCACCGCCGCGCCCGCCCATTCCGCCGCGGTCCATTCCGCCGTATCCATTCATTCCGCCCCAGCCGCTGAGCTGTCCGTAGCCGCGGTAGCCGTTCGACCAACCGCCGTATCCGTAACCGTACGGATTGACGGGGCGCGAGACAGTGCGGTCGTACCAACCGGTGTCTTGATTGAAGCCGGGCAGACCGCGGTCGTAGTCGTTGCCCCAGCGTTGTGCGTAGGTGCCGCCTTGGTCGCTGATGCCCCAGCCGCCGCCGTTGAAATTGCCGCCGCGCTGGTATGGGGCGCCCTCTGAAGCACCGTTTCCTTGTTGAGCGCCGTTACTGCTATTGCCACCATCGCTTCGAGTGGCGTAGTTGGTTTCACCGCGCGCGAACGCCCCGCGTGGGCTTCCATCAAAGTTGTGGTTTGGATCCGGGCGGAATCCGTCAGCGTTCGTGTTGCGTGCTTGTGAGGATGCCCACGGGGAACCGTCGCGCTCTTGGAAATTGCCGCTGCCGGTCCGTTGACCTGCGCGCGCCGCGCCATCGCGCCACGAGCCGTCCGCTTTGCCGGATGCCGCGGAATTCTGGCGTGCGCCGTCGCTATTACTTGTTGCTCCCGCGCCGCGACCGCCCGCGTTGCCAACACCCGATCCATTGCTATCGCCGCCAGCCTTTTGCCACGCACCGTCGGAGCGCGTGTACATCTGATCACCGCGACGCTGCGTCACTTGTCCGTTGCGATTGGCCATGACATTGTCACTGCTGTTTGTTGCGTGATGCCATGCAGCTTCGTCGCGTGCGCCGTTTCCTTCGGCACGGTTCGCGCCGCCGGGTGTCTTGCGATACGGACCGATCTGCCCGTAGCGACTGATATCACCAGCTGCGCCCGCTCGGTTGTAACTCGTGGCTGCGTTGTCCCAGCCGCGCCGATATGCGCCGCCCCAATGATTGTTCCACCAACCGCTGCCATCGCGCCAGCCCCACGGGTGATAGCCCCAGCGCCACGCATCGCCGAAGCCCATGCCGAGCGCATAGCCAACGCCGAAGCCGCGACCGCCGCCCCACCAACCGTCGCCGCCCCAATATGCGCCGGGGTAGAGGCCGTAGTCGCCCCAGCCGGGGTAACTGTAGAAACCCCAACCGCCGTAGTCGTCGCCGTAACTCGGCCAGTAGCCGTAGGTATTTGGATAGCCGCCGTAGTTGTCCCAGGTGTCATCGTCAGTGATGTCTGAATTGTCGCCGAGCACGACATCTTGCGCGCCGATCGATCCGGGATAGGTGTATCCGGTGCCGAACGCAACGGTGCCGTCATTCTCATAGCTATTCATGTAGCCCGCAGTGAATCCGAACGTCACGGATTCGGCGTTGGAGTTGTAGACCTGCACATAGGTGGCTGCATAGATCGGGCAACTTGGCGGAATGGTGTAGATCGACTCTGGAACTGCGTCACAGAGCGTCCACGGTCCGTTCGGCGCGCTTGCAACAAACCACGCTGCGGTATCGCAGAGGTAATACATGTCTTTGCAATAGATGAGCGGCGAACCTGCATTCGTGGCGTACTGCATGTTGGTGCCGACAATCGGCTTGAAGCGCGCGGGACCGCCGATGGTGGAGAGTTTCGCCTTCGCAAGTGCGCGGTCAAGTGTTGCAACATGCGGGATCGTCTGTTGATAGACAGCCTCGGTTGCCTGCGGTGTGTTCGGCACTGATGCAAGGACGTTGCCCCATGTTCCGTGCGGATCAATCTGCACGAACGATGCTGGAATGGACGCGGGCTTTGCGTAGGTCCACGGGCCGTTGACGAGATCGGTGGATGTGAACCAGCGTCCGGAAGCCAAGAGCCACCACGCGTTGTCGGCGCTCGTGGTGAAGAGATCGCAATTGGCGTTGGCAACGGCAAACAGTCCGTCGGCTACCTGCGTGAGGTTCGGCTGTCCGTTGATACTTACGAGGCACATGGGTGATGTGCTGACGATGACTTCGGGCGTCTTGCCAGCGGGTGGCGGCGAGGTTGGCACGGCCGCAGGGTGTCGCTCCGGAAGTGCCGCGGCGATGATTTTGAGCGCTGCTGCAGAAGGCGTCTTGCCCTCAATGTATGGACCCGTGTAGCGCGAGGAGTGCAACCATGTGTCGGTGCCGATCCGCGTGAACCAGGTGCGTGTTGCTTTATCGAAGGCGAGCAGCGAAGGTGTGTTTTGTGCAAGACCGATGCCGCTGTCGCCGAGTTCGCGCAGTGCAGGTTTGCCGTCAAGCAGAAGAAGCACTGCGGCGTGATTGATCACTCGAATCTTTGGTGGCGCGTTACTGAGTGACGCACGTGTTGAGGTCTGGTCCTTGACCACTTGCATATTCTGCATGACGGTTGCGCGATTCACCGTGAAAGTGACGCCGAAGAGCATCTTCTGAAGTTCGGCGGACGCGGCGGATGCATCGGAATTGTTGGCGAGTTGCGAATTCTGCACCAGCATGTTTGAGACTTCGATCAAGCCGGCGGCGAGGTCGTTATCGAGGTCGGCGGTGAAGAACAGTGCGCCGTACATCGCAGGCATTCCGGTGATTTCCACGCTGAATGCGGCGCGTGCTGTGGCGCGCGTCCCGGAGATCGTTTCAAATTGTGGCGTGTAGAGCGTGTAAGTGGTGGCGTCCACGGTGGCGGTCTGCGGCCAGAGTGTTTCGCCGTTGTCGTGATCGGGCGCTGGGGCGGTGTCGGTGTTGGGCGTCGTGGCGGGTTGAGCGGTTGGTTCCGGAGTTGGTGCTGGTGTTGGAGTTGGTGCTGGAGTTGGCGCGGGAGTTGGTTCCGCTATTGGTGCTGGTTCCGGAGTTGGCGCGGGAGTTGGTTCCGCTATTGGTGCTGGTTCCGGAGTCGGCGCGGGAGTTGGTTCCGGTGCTTGCGGAGGTGCCTGCTTCTCTACCGCCTTTGTGGCGACCTTCGGTCCCGGGGTCGCGGTTGGCTGTGTGGAAGGACCAGTCCGCGTCGACTGCACGGGTGGCGCCGCGATCGCAGTGCAAGTGATGAGGAGCGCAGTCAGCGTGGCGAATCGAATTGAGTGGTGCATGAAGGGTTACCTGTAACCCTCAGGCTAATTCGTGCGGGTGTTGCGCGGGGAAGGATTCCTTTGCCCGTTGTGGATGTCTGTTGCTAGCGAGGGCATCGCGCCGATGATATCCTAACAAACACCGTACAATGAATCCCATGGGTTACTCACTTCTATCCGAAGGCACCGAGCAACGCCGCGCCGTACGCGCTGCGCTCGTTGAGCGCATTGGAACCCTCGAGGGTCGCGCTCAAACGATGACTGAGCGCCCCATGCATATAGCCACGGGGTGGACGGCAATCGACGCTGCGCTCGGTGGCGGCATTGCGCGTGCAGGGTTACACGAGTGGTGGGGCGCGCTCCCTGAGGTGCGCGCGGTGTTGGTGCAGTTGGCATGGAACGCGCTTCTGCATGACGATCGACAGCGAGCGGGTGCGCATCGACATGTGGTCTGGGTTGGTCGCGCGGCGTGGCCGTCACCGGCTGCCCTGGTGCGTGGGATGCGCGCGCCGATCGCTGGGATGTTTGGCCAGCGTGTCCCGCGCGCCTGGCCCGATGCGCGACTTCATGATCGTTCACTCTTGGTTGATGTGCCCGCGCACGACACCGGCGCGCGGCTCTGGGCAATCGAGCAGGCGGTGCGCTGCCCAGGCATTTGCGCGGTGATCGCCGACGGCCGCGGCTTCGACTTGGCAGCGACACGACGACTGCAGTTGGCTGCATCCGATACATGTCTCCTGTGCATGCGCGGCACGGAACACCGCACCGACGCGCGTCGAAGTGTGCTGACGGCTGGTGCAACGCGCTGGATGGTAGAGCGCTCCGAGCGGACTCCGCATGTCATCACCGATCGCGTTCCGTGGTTACGAATGATGCAAGAGCGTGGCATGGTGGACGCGGGGCTCATGACACGCATACCGCCCGAACCAGCATGGCGAGTGACGCTCGAACGTTCCAAGGGAACATCCATGCATATTTCCAGTGAATGCAGCGCGCATGTCACACAAGCGTGGCAGTGGCAGGGGACTGCCGAAGCGCCCGCGCCCGAGGCAGCGGCTGCGCGCCGACGCGCGAAGCGTGGCGAGCGATTGATCGCCGATCACGCAGCGCGGAGTGCGCTGGAGTTGCGGGCGCTTAAAGATGTTGACAACGCGGAGCCAACAGCTGGTGCAATCACCCGCTCGCGTTCGCACGACCGAGTCACCAGTCGAGGCACGCGCTGGGCGCGCGGAAACGATGGTCGAGGCGTTGCGTGAGCACGCATGTGAGGTTTATCAATGCCGCCGACTGTCATTCCATGGTTTATCGCGATTGTGCTTCCCGGATGGTCGCGACCGCCAGAAACGCTCACTCGTATGGCTATGTGGTGTATGCGATTCACACCGCGAGTTCATCTTGAACATGTCGGGTGTACGGGTGTAGTGCCATCGACGCCATCGGCATCGACGGCATTACTTTCATCGTCGCCACCGTCGATGCCGACATCAATGCCGCCACTCATCTTGCTTGACGTCAGCGGATGCCTGCGCGTGAATGGTGGAGCGCGACGCGTGGTCGGTCGCATCGCGCGCGGTCTCACTCGGCGCGGAATTGTTCACGCACTCGGCAGCGCGCCGTCGAGTGGTCAAGCAGTCGTACAGGCAATGGGCGTGGGGCTTGGATATGGGAATTCGTATGCAACTCATCCCTCTCGCCCCCATCACCCAAGTCTTGACATCGCCGAGTTCGAACAGTTGCCGTTTCAATGTTTGCGGATATCCGACGCCATCTGCGCAGCACTGCGCGAGGTGAATCTCACGCGCATCGGCGAGGCGCGAGTGATTGCACGCTCGGCGCTTGCGGATCGCTACGGTCCGGAGCTCGGCGAGCGGCTTGACATGGCATTTGGTCTGCGGCCGTGGCCATTTTGCGCGGTGGCACCGCCAGTTCCGGTTGTTGGCGAATTTGTATTTGCATCACCATGCGCACAACAAGAGGCGGTGGAGCTGGCATGTATGCAGGCTATTGAAATACTCTGCGCAGCGATCGCGTCATCAGGCGATGTTGTTCGAAACGAAGACGGATCTGTACGTACAAGCCGCGTCGGCTGCACAAACGGACGCGGCGTGCGAACGCTTGCGGTGCGCGTGGAGCGGGCGCGTCTCGCCACTGTGATTGGAACGATTCATTTTGGAGAAGCAACGCGCGACCCGCGTCACTTGTGGTCAATTCTGCGGCCGCGCATACAGCGCATGCATCTTGGCGAGCATGAACGCGGCGAAGGTATCGAACGAATCCTGCTTACTGCAACGCGCATAGGGCGATGCCGCGGTGGTACGCCGTTTCTCGGTGGCGCGATTGGTATGGCAGCAACGAACATGAGCGGATCAAGTGCGTCAGTTATGGCAGGAGAGGGCAACCATCGCGTAAATAATCACTCTGAAAATGACCACCACGCTGCAACTCAGCGTGCTATCGGCGAACTGATTGATCAATTACACGCACGCCTTGGGCAAGGTGGCGTGAGGCGTGTGGATGCGTAGAATGTTGGCATGAACCCCACATTCATTGTGACAAACGCACGTTCGTTGTCTCGCCGCGTCGTACTTGCATTCATCTTTCCTGTTGCATTCCTTGCGGGGTGCACCGCTAATCCGTTCTTGATGAACTACCGCGGGGACCGCCTCTCGCCCGTACTTGAGGCGCAGGTTGTGCAGGACGCACCCGCCGAAGGAACGGCAACCGAAATTGGTTCAAGCACATTTCTGGCCTCCGGTCCTCAGGCTGGTGACGCGGAGGCGCTCGAAGCTGCCCGTGAACTGGGTGCAGGAATGGTGAAGTGGAGTTGCGTGAATGCTGGCAAGATTGAGACGACGGAAATGGATCCGGTCTACCAGCGGCGCGCCGAGAATCGAGGCAACTTCGGGACCTATGTTCCGATCCCCGGTCAGCGCGAGTCATGGCAGTACACAGCCCGTTTCTGGCGCTCGAATACGGTGCCGGGA
Source organism: Planctomycetaceae bacterium (assembly GCA_947474065.1). Taxonomy (GTDB): domain Bacteria; phylum Planctomycetota; class Phycisphaerae; order Phycisphaerales; family SM1A02; genus UBA966. Next base: position 32,453 of record CANJHD010000006.1, on the reverse strand, counting down.
GACACGAAGGCGCCCCCTGGAATTCCACCTGCCGGAACTCAGGCCGTTGGAACTAAACCTGCCGGAACTTAACTCGCCGGAGCTCAACCCGCCGGAGCTCAACCCGCCGGAACTCAACCCGCCGGAACTCAGCCCACAGCAATTACGGTGCTGTCGGCTGTGCCATCACCGGCCCAGCCTTCACCGAAGCCAATGGCCCCTTAAGACCCTCTTTCTCACCGGTCTTCGAGATAACCCATTGCGTGGGCAGTCGAAGCGCCTCTGGACCTGCATACGCCACGGCATCCAAGGTCAACGAAGCAACGCGCGCCTCGCCGTCGCGACCGGCATGGCTGATCTGAACCAGACGGCCAGTTGCCTTGTCAATCGCTAAGAAGGTGGCGTTCCCCTCAAACCAGGTGGCGATGTAGTCGCATCGCGCCTCGCCGAGCGTTCCCTCTCCCGTCTTGAGCGCAAGCAGTCCAGCCTCGGGGCGGTAGCGGGCGCGCAGGATCGCATACGGCTGGCGGTTCATGGATCGCTCAAACGCCTTGCGTCGCGAATCGACGAGCGGGGTCTTGCGACCATTATTTGAAGTGATCATCGCACTCTCAGGAGTGACGAGGGTTTCGTACTGGTAGTTGTCCTTCGGCGTGCCACCCACTTTCTGCCATGCATCAACGCGGCGCATGGTGTGTGGTCCGGCAAACTCCAGGGTCTCGGTGATGTCCCATGAATCCTTGCCTTGTTGCACGCGACGCGTGGACACCTGGGTGAAAGAATTCGCAGCCTTAATAGCTTCTTTCCCGCCCGCCCACGCAACCCATCGGTCGATCGCGGCGAGTCCCGCGGTTTGCTGCTCCGGTGTTCCAGAGGGCATTTCATCAAGCGGCTCCATGTAGCGCCGCGGTTGAGCACGGAACAATTTCATGCAGTCATCCGAGTCAAAGAAGTACAGCATGCCCTCCTGCAGCGCATATCTCTGCGCATCTCCGAGTCCACCAAGGGGACCCATGCGTCCGCAAGCGCCGCCTTGTTGTGCGGCATAGCGGGCCGGGTCGCGATTGAATGTATCTCGCGTACTGGTGTTTGCAAAGATGTAGGTATTGCCTTCGTAGGTGACAAAGATTGATCGCTCGCCAGGAACCACTTGGCCGGACTGAAGAAGTACCGGATCGACTGGCAGGGTGCGCTCCGGCGTTGCATTTGCAGCAGCGGATACAGCTTCTGGGGTATTGAGCAGCGGCGATTGCGGCATCTGCGTGGATGGCGCTGTAACTGGCGCTGTAACTGGCGCTGTAGCTGGTGTCGCGGGTGGCGTCACAACGGGTGCGCTTGGATTTGTTTGCTCAGCGACCGCGGGCGGCGCAATCGCAACGACCCCGCAATTCACGAACGCGGAACAGAGCAGGGCGGAAGCGAGAAGTGTGGTGGGTGCGATGCGCATGAGTGGTGCTAGCTCGGGTGTCGGCGTGTGGGCTTTGCAGCGTATTCGCGGTCGGCACTTAGCAGTTCACGCCCAAACTAGTATGCTAACAAACACCGTACAAATAAACAAGGCGCTGCTCCCGTGCTTGGAAATACCCCATTCTGCGAACTCGCGGCTCTCAGCAACTTCTCCTTCCTTGAAGGTGCAAGCCATCCTGAAGAGATCATCGCTCGCGCGGCGAAACTTCAACTTGGCGCAGTAGCGATTGCTGATCGTCACACAATGGCCGGCGTCGTGCGCGCGCATGTCGCCGCGCAGCAGCACGACATGCAATTGGTAGTTGGCACGCGTTGCAGTTTCCTACTTGGCGCCGATGAAGAGCCAACGCACTTGGAGTTGGTGCTGCTCGCGGAATCTGTAGACGGCTACGCGCGCATGTGTCGCCTATTGACCCTCGGCAAGCGTCGGGCGGGTTGGACGCTGGACATGGACGCAAATGTTGCGGCGGTTGCAGCGGGCATCGAATCGCGCGCTGCTGCGCGCAATTCATCTGCGTGCCATCTGTGGCTCCATGATCTTGTTGATGCAAGTGTGCAGTCGCTTGGCAGTGGCGAGCCCGGCGATAGATCTGGTCACGGATCTGGACGAGCGCCAGGTACAGATCGACCGCTTGCTCCGTTCGCAATTCCCGGCGTACATGCCATCGTCATTCCGCCAGATGAATATGGCGCGATGCAGCCCTGCTTTCTTGAATCACTTCGCTGGCTTCGCACCGTCTTTGATGATGATCGACTTTCGCTTGGATTTGTCCGTCACTCAGGACCAGATGATGCACTCCGTTTGCTGCAGTTGGAGTGGATTTCCTCTGAAGTATGCGTGCCGCTTCTCGCGAGCAACAATCCATACTGCCATGTCCGAAATCGTCAGGAATTGCAAGACATTCTCACTGCGATCCGCGCCGGGCATACGGTGCAGGAGTTACGTTCCTTTGAGCGCACCCGTGCGGTCGATCGCGCTCATGGTTGTGCTTACCGCGGGGCGCGGCTCCTGCCTGATGATGCGCGGCACTTGGTTGACGGCAAAGGGATGCACGATGTTCTCTGCGACGTCCCGCGCGATATATGTGAAGCGTCGATTGCGCGCAGCGTGCAAATAGCAGAGCGCTGTGCTGGATTCTCTATGTCGACACTCCGCTATCGCTATCCACGCGAAGTTGCGCCGCCCGGCGTAGATCCGATGGCGCATTTGCGAATCCTGGTTGAAGATGGCGCTGCCCAGCGTTGGCCGGCGATTTCTCCATGCAGAGAAAGCATCCCCACAAAGGTTCGTGCGCAGCTTGAGCATGAATTTTCAATCATCGCTGAACTTGGTTATGCGTGTTACTTCCTCACCGTGCATGCCATTGTCAGCTTTGCACGCGCGAACAACATTCTCTGCCAAGGGCGCGGTGCTGCGGCAAACAGCGCCGTCTGCTTCTGCTTAGGCATTACCGCCGTTGATCCCACTCGCAGTGACATGCTCTTTGAGCGATTTATTAGCCGTGAACGAGATGAGCCGCCAGACATAGACGTTGACTTTGAACACGAACGTCGCGAGGAGGTTATTCAATTCATCTACCGCACGTGGGGACGATCCCGTGCCGCTCTTTGCGCGGAAGTGATCTGCTTCCGCGACCGCAGCTCCTTGCGCGAGGCAGCGAAAGCGCTTGGTGTTCCGCCTGAGTCGCCGGACGCGTTGCGCATTGCAGCAGCCCTTGAAGGATTCCCTCGGCACCTTTCGCAACATGTTGGAGGCTTCATCATCACTGATGGCCCACTGTGCGAACTTGTACCGGTGCGCAATGCTCGCATGGACGCACGCACTATTGTTGAGTGGGATAAAGACGACATTGATGCCATGGGCATGTTGAAGATGGATGTATTAGCGCTTGGCATGCTCACGGCCATTCGCAAGGCGATTGACTTGGGAAACGCGCATCCAGTGCCGAGCTGGCCGCTCGACTCCTCCGGCGCGGGCGCACTGATGTACCGCACCGTGCCCGCCGAAGATGCGGCCACCTACGAGATGGCGTGTCGCGCCGACACTGTGGGCGTGTTTCAAATCGAGAGCCGCGCGCAGATGAGCATGTTGCCGCGCCTGAAACCGCGGTGCTTCTATGACCTCGTTATTGAGGTAGCCATTGTGCGTCCGGGGCCTATCCAAGGCGACATGGTGCATCCCTACCTACGCCGTCGCGATGGCATCGATCCGACGCACTATCCCAATGAGGCAATTCGCGCGGTGCTTGGAAAGACACTTGGAGTGCCGCTCTTTCAGGAGCAGGCGATGTTGCTTGCGGTAGTGGCGGCGGGGTTCACTCCCGGCGAGGCGGACAGGCTGCGCCGTGCGATCGCTTCGTGGAAACGGTCCGGAAATCAAATCGCCGCATTTAAAGATCAGTTGGAATCCGGTATGCGTGCGCGCGGATATCCGGAGCATTTTGCGGCGCAGGTGTTCGGGCAGATCCAGGGGTTCTCCGGTTACGGATTTCCCGAGAGTCACGCAGCAAGCTTTGCACTTCTTATTTATGTTTCTGCGTGGCTTAAGTGTCATCATCCGGCAGCATTCACGGCAGCGCTTCTCAACAGTCAGCCGATGGGTTTTTACGCGCCCGCGCAGTTGGTGCGCGACGCGCGTGAGCACGGCGTCGATGTCCGTGCGATTGATGTTTCGGAAAGCGAATGGGATTGCACACTTGAGGGAGAATTTTCGCACCCAGCGCTGCGCCTCGGCCTGCGTATGGTGACCGGTTTGCGCGCTGAAGATGGTTGCGCAGTGGCGGCTGCAGCGCGAAGCCTGCGCATGGGCGGCAGTCTTCAACACGCTGGCTCGGCAGTTCATACAGATTCAACGCTCACGGGCACTTGTTGCGAACGATCGCGCCCATTGTTTCCGTGCGTGGAGTCACTCTGGCGCGCGTCGGGGTGCAGTCTGCACGCGCTGCGGCGCTTGGCTGCCGCAGACGCATTTGCGGGCATCGGAATCCCGCGGCAGCAGGCCCTTTGGCAGGTGCGCGCGTTGCGCGATGGAGACACGCCTGTTCTTGACGATGCGGCCGCACGCGGCGCCACGCTCTTTGACATGCAGACTCAGCCGTTGCCGCCCGTTTCGGCACTTCGCTCGGTGGCCGCCGATTACTCCAGTACCGGACTCTCATTGCACGACCATCCGATTCGATTTCTGCGCGAATCCATTGCGCGACGCGGAGGATCGGAATGCATTCATCTGCGTTCCATCGGAGAAGCAACAGAGCACCCAACTGCAGCGGTGGCGGGCTTAGTGCTGTGTAGGCAACGTCCATCAACGGCATCAGGGACCATGTTCATGACCATTGAGGACGAGACGGGCATTGCCAATTTGATCTTTCGACCTCGCGTCTGCGAGCGATATCGCACCATAGCCCGCCATGCATCGGCACTCTTGGCAGAGGGGACCGTTGAGCATCGTTCCGGGGTCACGCACCTTTTAGTGCGCCGTGTGACTGACCTGACGGATGAACTGAGCCACATGGCGCGAGGCGACCATATCGCGCAGCGATCACGGGACTTTCGTTAGTGTTCCCAGTCGTTTACTTCGACGTATCAGGCTTGCCGGCCTTCGCGCCAAACGTGCCCGTCTGCATTCCTGCACCCGGCTTCACGCCGGTATTCATCAGCGTTGCTGGTGCGGTCTGAACTTGGATGCCATCCGACCGCGGGACCGGCTTGGTATCAACGGCGGGGCGTTTCGGTACCGCTATTGACGGTGGAAGAGGCTTTGGATGGCGCATCGCGCCGCGTTCACGGGGAGGAATCCAGCCAGCAGGTGGCTGAGCGCGACCAGTATTTCCAATCGGCCCGCCACGGAACGCGTCCAGCAGTCCAGTGAAGTTCCCGCTGCCGCAGAAGAATTGGGCGGTTGCTACGCAGTCGGCATCCCATTGCGCATCGCAGCACGACGGTTGGAAGGCACACACGGTTTGGCAGCAGCCAAGTTCATTGCAGAACGGGGTGGTGTGTACTTGCAGGCAACTTCCAGTGCTGGCATCACCGCAATTGTTTGAGTCACACCCACAAGAAGGATCCTCGGCAGCAAGATTTACACAAGTGACATCCCATGCGGTGTCGCAGCAGAACGAGTCGATGGCACATACGCGCGTGCAGCAGCTCTGGTCGGAGCAGTTCGGGATGATGCTCGGCACGCAGCAGCCCTGCAGCAGATCGCTGCCGCACGGAGGGACGGGGCAGGCCTCGTTCTTTGCCGTGCAGGTATCACGGGCTACTCCGGCACACACGCTATCCCAGAGGGTGTCGCAGCAATAGGTGTCCTGCGCGCAGACCGAGGCGCAACATGCGGCATCGTTGCAAGCGCCGTTGTCGTGGGCGCGGCAGCAATCTCCAGCGCACACATCGCCGCACACATAGGTGCAGCCGCACGAGGTGATGGTTCGGGCAATATCGACGCAATCTGCGTCCCATTGGGTATTGCAGCAGTAGGTGTCTTCTGCGCACACAGCCGCGCAACAGACTGGGTCACTTGATGCTTGGCCAGCGTGCGGCTCGCATGACGAACCCGCATCGAAGTCACCGCATACTGGACGCACACAGTTAGTGGCGTTCGCTGGCTGCAGGGCCATGTCGACGCACGCTGTATCCCAAGTAATGGTGCAACATGTCGGGTCTAGGATGCAGATCTTGCTGCAGCAATTGCCCTTGTTGCAGCCAGGAAGGTCATGTTCCACGAAGCAATCGCCGGACTCTTGCAGTCCGCAAGAACTTCCGCAGCGGGCAAGTGCGCCCGCGGCGCACAACGCGTCCCAAGAAGCGCTGCAGCACAACGGATCATTACGGCACACTGCATCGCAGCAGTATGGATCGTTGCAGTAGGGCTCCTGGTGAGGAATCAAGCAGGGCTTGTTGCAGCCGGAGCCGCATCCGATGGCGCCGCAGCAATATTCGCGTGCGATGGAAACACAGGCACTATCCCAATCAGCATCGCAGCAGGAGGGGCTGATGTTGCACACAATGGAGCAGCAGGAGCCGTCTTCGCACCCCGGATTGTCGTGAGCTTCGAAGCATCCGCCGTGACATGGGCACGTCCAGCCGCTGTTGGCGGGAACCTTACAGAGGGTGCGCGCTGTGCTCACGCATGAGCTGTCCCACTCGCCTTGGCAGCACGACGGATCCGCCGCGCATACCCCGTTGCAGCAGGTTGAGTCATGGCAGCCTGGGTTGGCATGCGAAGCGAAGCAGTCACCAAATGCCGGGCACGATTCTGGGGCAGGGCAGACGGCCGTTGCAACCAGTACGCATCCTTGATCCCAAGCAGTAGTGCAGCATGATGGATCTACGCTGCAGACGGCGCGGCTGCAATCAGCATTGGCGCACCCTGCTGATGCATGAGCCAAGAGGCAGCCTTCGCGTCCAATTGTCACCACAAATGTTGCCGTGCACATGTAGGTGGCTTCACGCGCACACACGGCGTCCCAACGGGCTTCGCAGCAGTAGGGGTCGATGTCTCGGCATACAGCAATGCAGCATGCGCCGTCGCTGCAGCCACGGGTGTAGTTGGGAATCCAGCAACTGCGGAGCGAGGCGTTGTTGGAGCCGCACACGCTGATTGGGCTCGTGCAAATAACGGTGGCCGTAGTAACGCAGGTCGAGTCCCATTGGCTTTCGCAGCAGAATGGATCGACGTTGCAGACGGATGTGCAGCATGTTCCGTCGGCGCAATTCGGAGACGAGTGTTGGGAATAGCAGCTCCCTGAGAGTGGGTCGCCGCATTGGTCGCAGATGTCAACGGCTCGGAGTGCACAGGCGGCATCCCATCCGACTTGGCAGCAGTATGCATACAGGGGGTCCGCGCACACTTGGCTGCAACAGCCTGGCTTATCGCATCCGATTGTGGTTGGGTGCGCGATGTAGCAACTGCCATTCACTGGCAGCGATGTGTTTGGATCAATGCAGCCGGGTTGTGATGAGCACAGATCGTTAGCAATTGCTACGCACGCTGCATCCCAAGTAACGAAGCAGCAGTACGGGTCGCGCATGCACACGGTTTGGCAGCAGAAGGAGTCAGCGCAACCGATGCGCGGATGGGAGATGAAGCAACTTGTTTCTTCGCCGGGATTCGGCGTAGCGCCGCATGCGCAACTCTCGCTGCTGCAACTTGGAGTGATGAGCGCAATCTGCGTACAACTGATGTCCCAGGAATAGATGCAGCAGAAGGGATCAAGCGAGCAGACTGATGCGCAGCACTGGCCGTTATTGCAGTACGGGGTGGAGTGTGCGATGCAGCATGGACCAGAGTTGAGGGTGCCACAACTTGCGCAGGCAATGGCTTGGGTGTTGACGCAATTCTGGTCCCAACTGGTGGTGCAGCAGTAAGGATTCAGGTTGCAAACAGTGGTGCAGCAAATGGAATCGTCGCAATATGGAAGGCTGTGAACGGTGTCACATGCTCCGCTGCCACCGATGCCGCACGTCAGGCAGTTTGCCGTCGCAAGGATAACGCAGTCGGAATCCCAGGTGACATCGCAGCAGGTTGGGTCGATCGCGCAGACGCGGGCGCAGCAGTTCGCATCGCTGCACGAAGCCGTTTGGTGCGGTGCAAAGCAACTTGCAGTGGTGCTTCCACAGCCATCGCAGATGCTAGTTGCCTCATCGGCACAGATCTGGTCCCACGTCACACTGCAACACTGGGGGTCCTTATTGCAGACTGCGTTGCAGCAGTCGGAGTCTGAGCAAGTCGGTCCCGTCTGCGATTGGAAACAGCTGCGGTTCGTTCCGTCGGCATTCGGTTCGCCGCATCCAGTGACCGTCGCGGAGCAGGATGGATTGCGGGAAAATGGCGTATCGCTCACTTGAGTAACGGCAGTTGGACCCTTGGTCAAATTGCCCGCGTTGCGACATCGGTAGATGTGTGGCGGTGCAAATGAATCAGAAACGCTGCCTACGGGACCGATGTTCGCTCTGCCGGTATCGGCAAAGATGCATCCGTAGATGCTTTGGTTGGGATCGCGAATAATGGTGACTGCATCCACGATCGCATCCCACGGCGGCAAGGTCAGCGCGCCAGGCACGCTCCACGCGAGGTCGCACGTTTGGGTTGCATCTGTTGCGGTTGGAACATTGACGCGTTGGCCAACGGTCGGGTACGCACGCGTGTTCGCTGGATTTGGATTTCGAAAGACGATGACATGCGTGACATTGGTCGATGATTCAGATGGAAACACGCGACCGTTCGCGGCGGCGCCGGTCGGGAACGCCAGGGAAGTGCTGCTATCGAAGATGTATGTGGTAAGTGCCGCGGGTACTGCGTCAAGGACATCGCCCGTGAAGGATGAGTCTGCAAGCAGTCCCAATCCGCGTGAATTGACATCGAGCGGGTTGGACACCCACGCGAGGCCTGCGAGCGATTCGACTACCGCGATTGTTCCGCTAATTTGGTCGGTGCCAGAACTGTTGTTGGACCGGGCAATCTTTAAGTAGAACCAGCCCGCTTGAAACGCACGCATCCCGTCGGTGCCAGCAACCGGAGCATTCACGGTCGGCGCGCTGACAACACCAACTGCAGATGTCGGGATGCGTATCTCGACGTAGCGCGACTGCGGGACGGTGGGATCGGTCTGGTCGTTTGGCTTGCGAACGCGCACCTCGGACAGCGTCACTTTGGCGAGTTTGCCGATCACGGAGTTTGAGGCCATCGCCACAAGTTGCCCCAAGTAATTGCGATCGACATCATCAATTGCGTGGTCGAAATTGAAGTCGCCGGATATGCAGTAGGTCGGTTGACCGAGCATGCAACTTGTCCAGACATCAATGTCCGCCTGGTTGACAAGATTGTCAGCGTTCAGATCACCAAGCCAAGTTGAGTTTGCGGCAGTGGTGCAGGCAGCGGATGGATCGTTGCACTGAGCCGCTGCTGGACGCGCCGCCACGCCGACAACGACCATGAAGATGGCTAGGAAACAAGAGGACATCGCGCGGCGGGGTAATCGCATGGGAGGCTTCAGGGTATACGCAACTGGGTGCCGGGAATCCCCGGCAATTCGCTCAGATTAGAGACATTCTCAGCCCTGAGTATGCCGGAGCATGCTCGAGCGCGTCCCGGTATTCAGGTGGCTGGGGTTGGGCGTGCCCCGTCGAGCCCGCCGTAGGTTCGCCGTCGCGCAGCAAAGTCCGCTACGGCCGCTTGTAGTTCCGGGACCTTAAATTCCGGCCACAGCACATCAGTCACGTAAATCTCGGCATAACTGACCTGCCAAAGCAGGAAATTGGACAATCGGCGCTCGCCGGCGGTCCGAACGAGCAGGTCGGGATCTGGCAGCCCATGGGTTTCAAGGGCCGCCGACATGGTGTCTTCGCCGATCGCGGCCGGGTCAAGGTCACCGCGGCGGACTCGGAGGGCGATGGTTCGAACGGCGTCCACCATTTCTTGCCGAGAACCGTAGTTCATGGCCAGGCACAGGGTCATTCCTGTGCAATTGCTGGTTTCGTCCTCGGTGCGGTCGAACTCGGCGAGCACCGGCGCGGACAATCCTTCGCGACGACCAATGCGTCGGAAGCGAATGTTGTTGGCAAGCATCATCTGCCGCTCAAGTTGCAATTGGTGACGGGCCAGCTCCATGAGCGCGGTGACCTCGTCCTCCGGCCGTTTCCAGTTCTCACTTGAAAATGAATAGAGCGTTAGCGCTTCCACCCCGAGGCGCGCGCACTCTTCAACAATTCCACGCACGCGTCGTGCGCCTTCGCGATGGCCAGCGATTCGCGGCAGCCCGCGTGCGCCCGCCCAGCGTCCGTTGCCGTCCATGATGATTGCAATGTGCCGGGGAACTCGCATTGATTCACGCGGTAGCAAGCGCCACGGCGCGCCGTCCATCTACAAGTGTCTGCGTTCGTTCTGGCCCAAGGCTCACTACCTCGACAGGCACTCCAGTGATTTCTTCGATGCGCGCCAAGTAGCGCTGTGCAGCCTGCGGCAGCGTGGACCGGTCGGATGCATCGCGAATCTCCGCGCTCCAGCCCGGCATGGTTTCGTAGATCGGAGTGACGCCCTCAAGCCGATGCGCGTCGGGGATGAAACGGTCTGTAGTCGTGCCGTTTGGTAACCGATAGCCAACGCACAACTTGATTTCTTCAAATCCGGATAGGACATCAAGCAGCGTGCAAGCGATTCCAGTTGCTCCGCACACCATGACGCTGTAGCGGACTGCCACCAAGTCAAGCCAGCCACAGCGGCGCGGTCGACCAGTGGTGGTGCCGTACTCGCGGCCGCGTTCGCGGATCTGGTTGCCGAGTTCGTTAGCAAGTTCGGTTGGGAAGGGACCCGCGCCGACGCGTGTGCTGTACGCCTTCATGATGCCCAGTACCCGACCGATGGCGCTGCCGGGAACACCAGTGCCCGAAGGGATACCCAATGTTGAGCAGTTACTGCTTGTTACGTAGGGGAATGTTCCATGATCAATGTCAAGCAGGCTGGCATTCGCGCCTTCAAACAGAATGCGTTTGCCAGCGCGCATGGCATCGTGCAGCGCATACACCGAGTCATCCACATGCGGACGGAGGCGCTCGCCGAACTCCGCGTAACGGGTGGCCAATGCATCGGGGTCGAGCGGGGCGGTGCGCACGCCGAGCGCTTCGAGTTCCGCAGTACGCAGCGTGCAAATCACATGCAGTCGGCTGCGCAGGTAATCGGCGTCAAGAAGATCGCCAACGCGAATTGCCGTCGAGCGTCGAATCTTGTCTGCATAGGCAGGACCGATGCCGCGGCGCGTGGTTCCGATCGAGAGGTTCCCTTGCGCGTGCGCGGTCTTGGAACTGAGGTATTCCTCAAGCGCAGCGTCTTGCTCCTTGTGATAGGGCATGACAACATGAGCTCGATCGCTGATGCGAAGATTGTCACCAACGCGGATGCCGCGCGTGCGCAACGCGTCGATCTCTTGCAGAAGTTTCTCGGGATCAACCACCACGCCGTTGCCAATGACGCAGGTCTTGTCGCCGTAGAGAATGCCGGAAGGAATCAGATGCAGCGCGTAGCGTTCGTCGCCCACCTGCACGGTGTGGCCAGCGTTTGCACCGCCGTTGTAACGGACGATGACATCATGCTCCGAAGTGAGAAGGTCAACGATCTTGCCTTTGCCTTCGTCCCCCCATTGCAGTCCAACAACGGCGGTGTGAGCAGTTCGATTGGCGCGGTGTCCAGTGGTCACGGGCGGGGCTCCGGGGCGGGGGTGCGGCGATTGCCGCGAAGCAGGGAATAGTAGCGCACCGCGCGAAGGTTGCTCCTACGATTGACTTTCATGGCCACCGCGCTCACCATCGCCGGGCAGGGTTCGCCCGATGCATATGCAATGCGTGTGGATCAGGCGCTTGCAGGCATCACGCCGCAGTTTGAGGGCGCCTATGTTCACGTTCCGTTCTGTTTTCATAAGTGCCATTACTGTGACTTTTACAGCTTCGTCGATCGTGAAGATCGACAGGATGCCTACGCGGCGCGTGTTGATGCGGAACTTGCGGCCATGGCGCCCTGGGTGCATGCTCCGCTGCACACGGTCTTTGTTGGCGGCGGAACGCCCACGCTGTTGCGACCGCCAGTTCTACGCACCGTCCTTGGTTCCATTCGTTCGCGACTACCACTCGCTGCAGGCGCGGAGTGGACGGTGGAAGCGAATCCAGAAACCGTCACCGCAGAGGTGGCCGATGCACTTGTTGAAAGTGGTGTGAATCGTGTTTCGCTTGGAGCGCAGAGTTTCAACGAACGGCATTTGAAGACGCTCGAGCGTTGGCACGATCCAGCGAGTGTTGCGCGCGCGATCGGATTTCTACGCGCGGCCGGTATCGGGCGCATCAATGTCGATTTGATCTTTGGAATTCCAGGCGGGACGCTCGCAGAGTGGGAATCAGACCTACGTTCTGCACTTGATCTTGGAACTGATCATCTCAGTTGCTATGGCTTGACCTACGAAGCAAACACTGCCATGACGGTGCGCATGGAGCGCGGCGAGTTCGAGCCGTGCGATGACGGATTGGAAGCGTCCATGCTTGAGCGCGCTGCCGATGTATTGCGCGAAGCGGGCTTCGCCCATTACGAGGTCAGTAATTGGGGCCGCGTTCGCGCGGGCGATCCGCACGCCGAGGAGTGCCGCCACAACCTGCTCTATTGGCGCAATCGCGATTGGCTGGCGATTGGGCCAAGCGCGTCGGGTCACGCGCAGGGTGTTCGATGGAAGAATGTGCCGCGCCTTGGCGATTGGCTTGCAGCTGAGGGTGCAAGCCCCGCGGTCGATGTGGAGCGAGTGACGCCGGACATGCGCGCTGGCGAGCGGCTCATGATGGGACTGCGCCTGCACGCGGGCGTTCCGGAAGGAGAGCTTGCGGAGATTCTGCAGCTTGGTGAACGCGGGGCGGAGCGCGCGCGCGCGATCGCGGACGCCGTTGCTGAAGGAATGATGGAGCATCGGGACGGTGCGCTGCGCTTCACGGCGCGGGGCATGATGGTGGCGAATACGGTGCTTGCGCGTTTGGTGTGACGCCGCTTGAGGGTCCCCGGGTGGGCGCATATGCCTGCCTACCCCCGCAATTTGCCGTCCGGAGGGTTATTTGGATCAGTTTCTACTGGAAGTGGTCGCTTCCTAGGGAACTTTGGGAATGAAACCGACCGCAGATTCCGATACTGATGTGGCATGCTTCCCGCTCCCCTCAAACTCCTTCGACCCGGCGACTGGGCCAAGAACGTCTTCGTTCTGGTTCCGCTTGTCTTCTGGCTTGCTGGTGAAGGGCGTGGCGCTGCGCCAGAAGTTGTCAACGAGCAACTGTGGCGGGTTGCCCTCACCGTGATTGCATTCTCAATGGCAGGCAGTGGTTTCTATGCCATCAACGATGCACTCGATTGCAGTGAAGATCGCAAGCATCCAACCAAGCGACGCCGACCGGTTGCATCTGGTGCCGTCACTCCTGGATTTGCAACGGCGCTGGGCATTGCACTCATCATTGGCTCCGTTGCGGTGGCATGGTGCGTACGGCCGGCAGTCCTTTCTGTGATCGGTACCTACATTGTGCTGCAGGTGGCATACAACGCGAAGTTGAAGCGGGTGCGCCTCGTGGATGTAGTGACGGTTGCCAGTGGATTCGTATTGCGTGCAATTGCTGGCGCCCTCGCTCTGGGAATCGCTGTCTCCACATGGCTTGTGGTGGTGGTGTTTGCGCTCACCCTGTTCTTAGGATTTGTGAAGCGGCTCGGTGATCTGCGGGCTGCTGATCTCGCTCGCGCTCAAGGAGATAGCACCGACTGGAAGCCGCGCGCTGGTTACGACAGCGCCGAGGATCTCAACTGGCTCCTTTCTACTACTGGTGCCGTCACCATGATGGCCTATCTGGTCTATGCGCTGAGCGATCACGCGCGCACCATCTTTGGCGTTCGCGCCACGGGGTTCGCGCTGCTTGCACCGCTAGTGTTTGTAGTGATTCATCGCCTGTATTTGCGGGCAAATTCGGGACGTGCGGAGAGTCCGGTGGTCGTTGTGTTGTCTGACCGCAGTGCGCGTGTGGCATCGCTCCTCTTTGCGATCGGGGTGCTCGCGGTTCTCTTCTGGCCGCCCGCTGAAGCCGCACTTGCCGCACTCTTCAAGTAAGTTGAACGCGTGGACACACTGACTCACAGCAATCGCAGATGGTGGATAGTTGCGCCCGGTGTGTTGGCGCTTCTCTTTGCGCTCGCTGTGCTACCAGTGATCCTCTTTGGCAGCGATTCCACGAGCGAAGCGTCGGACGAAGCAGCAGCGCATCTGCCGACCGTCATGCAGTTTGCCGCTCAATTGCCAACGCCGGATTTGCACGATTATCCAAGCGCCACCGGTCCGGGATATCACTTACTGATGGCCATTCCGGCACGGCTTGGCGTGGGTGTTCATGGCCTTCGAATCATTGGATCGCTTGCCGGGCTAGCGCTTGTGCTCTTGGTGTGGCGTATGGCGGCACGCGCCGCGGGTCCGGTGGTCGGGTTGGCGCTGGCATTGCCGCTCCTCTGTTCGACATACATATTGAGTGGATCCGCGTGGCTCACTACCGATGTGCTTTCGGTGCTGATCGGCTCCGCTATGGTTGCCGTTTCCGCTTGGTGGATGCCCACAACTCGCACATTTCTCACGCTTGCAGTGCTCTTTGTTGCCGCGCTCGCAGTGCGGCAGACAAACGTGTTCTTGGCGGCGCCTGTGTTGGCAGCGGGCATTCTTGGCTCGCCTCTTGGTCGATCAGCGTCCGATGCGGAGCAGTGGAGCGGCGACGAGCCGCGTTCATGGAGCCGCCTTGCCGCGGCGTGCTTCGCACTTGTTCCCGGTGCGTTGTTGCTCTTGGCGCTCATGAAACTCTGGGGCGGATTGATGCCCGCCACGTTCCGTTCGATGCATGACAACGGGTTGAGCCCTGTGGCGCCCGCCTATGGAATGGCGCTCATGGGGACATGGGCGAGCATCGCACTTTTGCCACTTATGCCTGAAGTGGCGCAGACCGTTCGACGCCATTGGTTGGGGCTTGGGGTCATTGCGCTGCTTGGATTCGTAGCCGCCGCGGTAGCGGAGAGCACCTGGTCAGTGGAGCAGGGCCGTTGGGGCGGCGCGTATTGGATGATTGTGAAAGCATTCCCATCGATCGGCGGGCGATCAATTGTCATAGTTTCAGCTGCTGCGGTGGGCGTGGTGCTCGCCGCGGTTCTCTGGATTCGGGCTGCTGAGATTCG
This sequence comes from Planctomycetaceae bacterium, assembly GCA_947474065.1. Lineage (GTDB taxonomy): Bacteria > Planctomycetota > Phycisphaerae > Phycisphaerales > SM1A02 > UBA966. Next base: position 17,293 of record CANJHD010000006.1, on the reverse strand, counting down.
TCGGGGACGGCAGGCAACCATTGTGCTTGTTGCGCTCCTGGCACTGATGGTGGTCCAGGTCGGCAATTCTCAAGTGTGGCAGCGCTACTTTGACCCCGCGGTACTAGTATCGCTCGCTTGGCTTGTGTCACTTGGTATCGACCGCACGCGGCCGCACTCAGCGGGACGTGCAGTACTCGGCGCGCTGCTCCTTGCAGGAGCGCAGGCGACAATTTCCACGCTTGACTACTTGCTGCCAGTATTCAGCTAAAAGCGACCTTGGCCGTTCTTACGGAATAATCAACTTGCTCACAGGCTTCTGAGCCGCCGCGGCTGGTGGCGCCATGGCTGGTGCACCGGCGACAACGGATCCGGGCGCGGTGCGCATCTGCTCAGCCACCATGCGGGCGATCGCTCCGAATCGCATGCCGAGCTCGCGCAGTACTTCGTCGAGTTCGCCGGCCTCCTCGGGAGTGAGGTTGCCCTTGGTCTTGTCGTGCAGGACTTGCAAGAGGTCCATGGCAAACTTCGAACCTTCGAGGTCCACCACCACGCGGCCTTGCGGGTCGGCCATCGTGCCGAGACCCATCACAGCCTGTGACGCGAGCAAGCCAACCAGACTTCGGAACTCCGCGGGTGGCAGTTGTTCGTTTCCTGCCTCGGCAGCGCGTGCATCCATCGCTGCATCCTTGGCGGCCAAGCGGGTGCGCTCAGCTTCTGCCTGTGCCTTCCAGTCGCTGTCCACATGGATGCTCGGGGCGGGCGCGTCGGACGAGTGTTGGCTGTTCGGGTCGATCATGTGTGGTCCTTCGGGGAAGGAGGGGAGTATAGGTCGCCCCCGGCGTACACTCCGCCCGCCCGATGCTTCACCCGATCTGCACGCGCCCAATCGACACATACCGCCGAATACTGGCGGCGATTTCCGCAATGGCCGTCACTGTGGTGGTTGGCTGCACGCCATCCCCCGAGGTGGAACAGACGGTGCGCGATGTCGATATCAGCGCGTTCTCTGCGCCCCCGAAGGGTCCGTTACCGGAGGTGGTGTCAACGCCGCTGCCGCAAGTAGAACCGCCCGGCGTCACGGACATTGAACGCACCGTCACCCTTGCCGATGGCACAAAGGTCATTCGCAAGGAAGAAGTAATCACGGCAGTCGATCCGACGACGGAGAAAGAAGCAAGTCAGTTCATTGACGAGGGCAGTCAGCGCACGCTGCGTGTTGGTCAGCGCTGGCTTGTTGAAAGTCTGATCGGTCAGATCAATGGTCGGCCGATCTTTGCAGAAGAAATCTTCAAGCAGATCGAGGCAGCCGTACTGTTGGCTTCGCAGGACCCGAATCCAGAATCTGCGCGCACGCAGGTTGACGCGCTGGTGCGTCGCGCATTCCGACAGCAGGTGGAATCTGAATTGATTCTCGCCGAAGCGGAGAGCAGGCTTTCGCCGGAGATGAAGGTTGGATTGCTTGGTTGGCTTCGTGATTTGCAAGAGACCACGATTGCGCAGCGCGGCGGTAACCGTGCCAGTGCCGAAGAGGCACTCCGCGATGAGATGCAGATGTCCGTTGAGGAGTTCGTGACATTCCGAAAGAATGCAGAACTGACGCGCGACATTCTTCGGCGCAAAGTCGAGCCGCGCGTGGTGGTGAGTTGGCGCGATGTAGAGCGGTTGTATCGACAGCGCCACGCTGCATATGAGCCTGATCCGATCTATCGCCTCGGGCGCATTCGCCTGGCCAAGGAACAGCAGGCAGACAAGATTGAAGTTGTGAAACGCATGATTACCGAGAAGAAGACCTTCACGGAGATCGCCGATGCGGTGGGCACTCCTGAGCATGGAATGTGGCGCGCAGTCACCGTGGCTGACGGCAAGATGATGGTTTCGGACATGACCAATGATCTGCAGAAACTGATCGCGCCACTGCAGCCGGGAATGATTTCTGAGCCACTTGATGCGCGCACTTCTATGACCTGGTTTGCAGTGATCAGCGAAGAAACCCCGCCGCGCATGTCGATCTTCGACACGGATTTGCAGCTCTCCTTGCGTGGAGAGTTACAGGGAACCCAAGAGCGACTCGAGCAGGCTCGCTACATCCAGTCGCTGCAGAAGCGCTGGCTGGGTGCAAGTATCACCAAGATGGAAATTCGCCTCGTGCAGATTGCACGCGAGCGGTACTTGGATCCGTTGCGGCCGATGAAGGGTGCGCAACAGGGACCAGCGCACTGAGATTCGCTGCCTACCACGGGCTTCCGCTGGCATCGAACGCATGCGCCCAATGCATTACTGTGATGGTTCCTTCAGCTTCTACTGATACTGCCACCACATCAAACTGAAACATCCGGTCATGGAATTCGGGGCGCTCATGGAGCGTTGCGGCAAGTCGCACAAGATTCCCTTGCTTCACTGCATCGACGCGCTCCTCCGGGTTCCATGGCCCGCGTCGCGTCTTGACTTCAACAATCGCCACCGCGCCGCCCGGAGCAAGGGCAACGATGTCCGCTTCGTCATCGCCGATGCGGAGGTTGCGTTCCATGATGGTGTAGCCGCGATCAGCTAAGTGCTGAGCAGCGGCGCGTTCGCCGGCCGCGCCGATTTCAGCGCGCGACAATGAGTTGCTATTGAGATCCATGCGGCGAGCGTATGAGCGCTCGCGGCGAGTGCCCGCCGATTGGGCGGAAAGGCGGCGCGTTATTTAGTGATGCACCCAGCCTGGCGCAACCAGTCCAGTTTGCTGGCGACCGGCCGGGAATAGCAGCAAATTTGCCAGTTCAAAGACGCGATTCGCGTTGCGTTCTGCGGCGGGGTAGTGCTCGGCGGTGGCTTGGCGCAGGTTTGCCTTCGTAGTGCCAACGACCGCAAGTTCCGCGTCGGTCGCGGAGTCAATTTCGCCAAGGATCGTCTCGCGCGTCCACTCCGGGTGGTACTGAATGCCGTAGCTCAGTGCGCCAACGCGGAACGCTTGCACGGGGCATGCTTCGCCCTTCATGACAACCGTCGCGCCTTCGGGCAACTTCGAAACATGTTCGCCGTGGCTCTCAAAGACGTACTGCGTCCAGCCGATGCCGGCATGCAGCACGTCTTCAACGCCGATACCTGCGGCGCGCACAGCGACCCAACCGAGTTCCGGCTTGGTCATGGTGGTCACTTCGCCGCCGAGTGCCTTGGCGAGCATCTGTGCACCGAGGCACAGTCCAAGCACCGGGATCTGTCGAGCGTGCGCCTCGCGCATGAGTTCCAACTCAGGGTTCACCCACGGATCATTGCCATTGGCCGACTGTGGACCGCCGAGCGAGATCAAGCCGTGCACATCATCAAGGTCATTCGGCAGCGGCTGACCAAGGTCAACGCGGACGATCCGCACGCGCTGTCCGTGTGAACGGAGCGAATTGCCCAGGAGGCCCGGGTCACTGATCTTGGAATGTTGGATGACAAGGATGGCCATCGTGGTTCTCGCGGGGGCTGACAGGCTAGGAATGTTGGATCAGACTTTGCTGACCGAACGCGGGGATGCGCTGCCGACGGTTGTCGGGGTGGATCGGCCTTCGATCATCGCACGGATAGTCCGAGCAATTGCGGCTGGATCAAGCCCGCAATCGACCAATTGCTCCTTGCGCTCGCCGTGGTGGATCCAGAAATCTGGAATCGCCAAGCGAGTGACGAGGCGCGTATCGAGGCCGTGTTCGTTGCATGCCTCGAGCACGCAGGCGCCGAAGCCACCGCGGATCGAGTGATCTTCAATGGTCACCACCGGAATGCCGCGTCCGAGCAGATCCTTGAGAAGCGCAACGTCAATCGGCTTCGCGAATCGCGCGTCGTAGAGGTCAACGGTGTACTCGCCGAGGAGCGCAATCGCTTCAGCGGATTCATGCGCCATGGTTCCGAATGCAACGATGGCGACATCTGGCCGCGCATTGCGGATCAGTGCGCGCGACTTGCCGAGTTCAAACGGTGGGCAAGCGGTGTTCGTGAATCGATCGATCACTGCCTCGCGCGGATAGCGGAGACTAGTGATGCCAGCGTCGTAGTTGGCCATGAACTCCAACGCGGCCTTCATGCTTGGCTCATCAAGTGCGCCCATGATGACAGCGTTGGGAAGCACGGAAAGCATGGCGATATCGCAGAAGCCGTGATGCACCGCTCCGTCGCCGCCAACAAGACCAGCGCGATCGAGGCAGAGGCGCAGGGGCAGGCCTTGCAGCGCAGCTTCCTGGAAGCACTGATCAAACGCGCGCTGCAGGAACGTGCTGTACACGGCCATGAACGGCTTCCAGCCAGTCTTGGCAAGACCGCACATCATGTCAGCGGCATGGCTTTCGCAGATGCCGGTGTCCCACACGCGATCGGGGAACTTGGCTTGCACCTTCGAGATGCCCGTGCCGTCTGGCATGGCAGCGGTGCACGCCACCACCTTCGGATCACGCGCCATCAGGTCGGTCATGGCTTCGCCGAACGCCGCGGTGAAGGAGCGTCCGCTCTTCTTCAGTTCAACGCGGCAGCCTTCGTTCTCCATGTCATCGAGCATGCTGAACGGGCTCGGTGAGTGGAAGGTGCAGCTGTCTTTCTCGGCAAATCCGAAGCCCTTGCCCTTGACGGTCTTCACGTGGAGAACCATGGGGCGATCGAATTCCTTGGCTTCATTCAGGACATCCACCAAGGCCTTAATGTCATGGCCATCGACGGGTCCAACGGTGACGAGGTTGAAGTGCTCAAACCAGCCGCTGGTGTGCACTTCATGCGCCAAATTCTTGGAGACTTCGCCCAAGCGGTGATAGATCTCGGCGAGCGTGCTGCCGCCCGGCATGTGCTTGGCGAACTCGCGCGCGGTCTTCTTGAACTCGCTGTAGCCCTGGCTCAAACGGACATGATCAAAGTACGCAGCGACCGCGCCTTGCGGCTTGGCGATCGACATGCCGTTGTCATTCAACACCACCAAGAACTGGCGGTGCAGTGTGCCGGCATTGTTCAGGCCTTCCATTGCAACACCGTTCACGATGCTTGCATCACCAATGACCACCGCAACGCGGCGACCATCAGCATTGTCTGCGGTCCAGCCCTCGCCGCCGAGCGTGTCGCCGCGCGCAACACCGACTGCGGTGGAGATGCCTGTTCCAGCGTGACCGACGGAGAAGAGATCGAAGTTTGACTCGCGTGGCTCAGGGAAGCCCGACATGCCGCCGCGTTGACGCAACTTTCCTAAGAGGTGCTGACGTCCGGTGAGAAGTTTGTGCGTGTAGCACTGGTGACCAACGTCCCACAGCAGACGATCGTGACCGAAGTCAAAGACGTAGTGCATGGCGATCGTGAGATCGACAACGCCAAGATTGGGAGCAAGGTGCCCGCCGGACTTGGCCACTTGGTCGCAGATTGCTTGACGAACCTCAGCCGCAAGTTGCGGAAGTTGTTCGATGGAGAGCTTCTTGAGGTCGGCGGGACCGGCGATCGATGGGAGGAGCTTCATGGGGGAGTCTTAGGTGCCTGTCAGCGCTCGACCGTAGTGAGCAGGGCGCTCCGCTCTCGAGCCCACGGGGGCATTCGCAAGCGGTGGGAAAGTGTAGCGCGGCGGTGGTTATTTAGTCCGAGTTGCGAGCGCGTGGGCGGTCAAACGCAGCGGTTCCGCCGCATTTCCCAATGGTTGGAGGGCGCTGAGGGCGATTTCCAACAGATGGGCCACGTGGCGATGGCTTTCGGCGATGCCAAAGATGCTCGGATAAGTGAGCTTTCCGGCGTCGCGGTCTTTGCCGGCAGCCTTGCCGAGGTGCTCGGTGGACTGGGTTTCGTCAAGAATGTCGTCGACCACTTGGAACATGAGTCCCATGGATTCGCCGTAGGTGGTCAGGGCCTGAAGGCGTGATTCGTCGGGGGTGCCACACAGGGCGCCCATCCGGCAGGCGCACCGGATCAGGGCGCCGGTCTTGTTGTCATGCACAAGGCGCAGGCGTTCGGCGGCGGGAAGGTTCCCCGGGAATCCAGCAAGGGTGTCGTAGACCTGCCCGGTTATCATCGCAGTCGTCGCTGCGGCCAACTCTCGGGCAATGTCTGCGGCGCGCACGGGCGAATCGAGCGCGATTTCTATCGCCACGGAAGTCAGCGCATCGCCAGCCAGGATTGCCAGAGCTTCCCCGTGAGCGATGTGAGTAGTGGGGCGGCCACGGCGCAGGTCATCATTGTCGAGGGCCGGTAGATCGTCATGCACCAAACTGAAGCAGTGGATCATTTCCAGGGCGATGGCGGCAGGAATGGCGTCTTGGCGGCGACCACCTACGGCCTCGCAGGCGCGAAGGGTCATGACGGGGCGGACGCGCTTGCCTCCACCCAGCACCGCGTACTGCATCGCTTCACGCAATTTGGGTGCCAAGAGGTGGTCAGCCAGCGCCTGATTCAGGGCGGTTTCAACCTCATTAATGAGCTGGGAATCCGTTACGTGGGTGCCGAGCGCGGTCATTCCGCGGAGTGTAGCGGACTCCGTATGATTCCCCGCTCGACGCAAATTCCGCGCGAAGCCCCCACAATGATCCAGACGTTCCTATCACTCATGCACCGCGGCGGCCCAGTCATGTGGCCGCTCTTTGTTCTCAGCGTCGTCTCCGTTGCCGTGTCGTTCGAGCGCGGGGTCTATTGGATCCGTCAGAATGGTCCATCGGCCAAGCGCGGGTTCGTGCTGCTCATGGATTCGTTTCGCCGCGGAGACCGCATGCGCGTCTCTGCGTTAGCCGAGACCAGCGACACGGTGTACTCGCGGGTTGCCACTTCGCTCCTCAACGATGGCGCGAGCGACGCGGTGGCAGTCGGTTCGGTGGAAGCCGAGCGCATTCACATGGACCGTTTCATGGCGACGCTCTCCACCATCATCACCGCCGCGCCGATGCTTGGAATTCTGGGAACCGTCACGGGAATCATCCGTAGCTTTGAGTTGCTCGGCGGCGGTGGCGCGATGGTCGACCCGCGCGCTATCTCTGGTGGTATCGGCGAGGCACTCGTCGCAACCGCCTCCGGTCTAGTTGTTGCGCTGATTACGCTGTTCCCATTCATGGGCTACGGCGCGCAGCGTGAGAACACGCTCGGTCGCCTTGAAACCATGATCGCGGTTGCGCAGCTCACCTTGGGAGCATCACCTCCGCCGCGCCCACATCATGAGCCGTCAACCGACGCCAATCACAAGCATGAGCGTGCGCCAGCAGAGATAGGCGTTCCGCAGCAGGTGTGAGTGGTGGGGGCGCGCAACCGCCGGGCGAGCCGGCCGCCATGTCATGACATCGACATGCAGCGAGGCGGCTTCGAAATTCAATTGTCAGCGTGTGTGAAATCGCTGCGATCGGCGGCGTCGATCCAGACGCGCATATCCATCAGCGCTCCGACGCTCGCACTTTCCGTGCTTCCGTCAGCCTTGACAGTTGCCACAAGCAGATTGTGCCGGCGCACCGGAACGCCCTGCGCGACATTCACTTGAAGAATGCCGGAATCAGTCATGCCTGACTGATGCATGAAGGCGGCGGATCCGCCCTCGGATGGTCCCATCGTGACGCTTTGTTGCGTTCCCATGAACGGCTCCCAGACAGGAATGGAGCCAAGCGTCGGCGGCACGATCCATGAATTACCAGGGATGCGATCCTCGGGATTCAGGCCAGGTCGATAGTTGCCGGGCGCTCGCAGGCTGCTTGAAGCAAAGACGATCACTTCAGAGGTGCGGGAGATGCTTGCAAGTCGCGTGCACACCAGACGACCGGTGACAGCGCTGCCGTCCGCAGTGGTCCATCCGGCGTCGGCGTATGTCGGTGAGGACACATTGTTGGCGGTCTTGTACCAGCCACCAATGTAGAAAGCGTTGTATGCGAACGCCGGCTGCAGCGCCAAAGTACTGCCAGGTGCGCCGAACGCGGAGGTCATCCAACTTGGGTGGTCGGGAACTCCCTCCCATTCCTCGGTGGCATTGGTGTTGACATCGGCACTCTCTGTTTCGATGTAACTAATCATGGTTCCGTACGGATCATCCATGAAGCGCGCAAGACGCCAAGGGTAGGTCTGTGTCAGTGATGAATTCAGGGTGGCCGACGACATGTTCGTGTAGTTGACCTTCCAGTTCACCTGCGTCGCTTCATCAAGGAAGCCCGGCAGCAGCTGCTCTTCGTAGGTGTTCGCGTACTGGTACCACGCCGCGTAGACGCCGCGCAGTCCGTTGAGTTCGCGGGTCTTGCGCGCGCTGCCGATAGCGCCTCGAACGCCAGTGACCAAGATGCCCATCAGTAGCGCGATGATTCCCACCACAACGAGCAGTTCAACGATCGTGAACGCGCGCGGATCAGGTGAGCGGAGTGTGCGCTTGGAGATCGGCGTAGTCGTCTGCGTGGTCATCGGAGTAGGCATGGATGCCTAGAAGATACGGCATTTCCGATAGCATCTTGCCTCGAATCGCTGAAAATCTATGGAGTCGTCATTCTGCTGCGGTGAGGGAATGGCTCAGGAACGCCGTTACTCGCTCCTTGGCGTCTGAGGCCATACGTCCAAACCCGGCATGCTCAAATGGAGCGCCAGTTGGGCCATACACATGAAACTGCACACGTTCTGGGCGGATTGCGCGGGCGCGGAGTGCTTCAATGAACTCGCGCTGGCCATCAACGGGTATCCACTCGTCCTCGGAATTATGCAGTGCCAGGAGGGGAATTTCGCGCCAATCCGTCAGGTGGTCAATGGGATTCATGGCGGCAACGCGGACCGCATCAAACATCGCGCGGTGCTGCTGCCAGCGCCAACTTCCGGTTGTGCATTCCACTACTGCAGCATCAAAGGCGTGGGGGCGGGTCAGGCGAACCAGAGCGGCCATTCCGCCCGCACTCATTCCGCCCAAGGCGCGCTTGCATCCGGCGAATTCGCCGGATGCATCGAGATCAGCAAGGACTGCATCAATTTCATCGACTATCTGCTCAACCACGCCGAGCGTTTGCTCTGGTGCTTGCCGCGCCGGATCAAGGCGTTCGCCGTGACCGGGCAGATCAACCGCACAGGTAGCGATGCCTGCGCGTGCAAGTCGAAGGTAGCGACCAGGGTCAAGTTCCTTGGTGACGGTGCGGCCGTGCATCCAGACGAGTAGTGGGGCGGGCCGTAGGACTTTGCCGGAGTTGCGATCAAAGTACGGATGTACTACGAGTGCGGGAACCGCGCCACCCGCAAGGCGCACGGAGCGCGAGAGGGCAAGAACGCTCGCTGGAAGTTGGTGGAATGGCTGCGGCACGCGCGTGGAAATGTAGCAGGACGTATCCTCAGACTGTGTATTCACGCGTAACAATCATGGGCGGCGAGCATCGATCGCGGATTCTTCATACGCCGCCCGGCGAGGAAGTGACGCGGCCGATGACCGGGCGGGTGAAGGAGAGCATCTTCAACATTCTGCGTGGCTGGTTCGAAGATGCGGTTGTACTTGACCTCTTCGCAGGCGTTGGCACGATGGGACTTGAGGCTTTGAGTCGCGGTGCCCGACTGGCGATCTTTGTAGAGCGTGACCGTGGCGTCTATGACTGCATGCGCAAGAACATCGACATGCTCGGGGTGGGGGCGCGGTCGCGGGCGCTCCAGGCGGACGCGCTTGCGCCAGCTTTGCTTGCAGAACTGAAGGAAGTCATCGACGTGGTGTTTGTTGATCCACCGTATCCGATCGCAGAGCAGTCGAGTGGCAAGCGGCGGATCTTGGATCAGTGCGCGCGCCTGCGCAGCGCCATGGGCGACCGCGGCTGGATGGTCCTGCGCTTGCCTTATGTATTAGAAGGCGATGAACGCACGATTGTCGGGTTTAACGGCCCGGAAATTCGCTCATTCGGTGACATGCATGTGCATCTCTATTCGCCGGGCGCTGGTGCTGTGCTAGCGCAACTTGATGAAACCACCGAGGAAGCAACATGAAGCACGCCGCATTCAATCGCATCGCATTGATTGCGTGCGTTGTGACTGCGAGTTCGCTGCATGTGCGCGCCACGGCGGATGGGTTGGTGGCGGCGCCGGTGCTCATGGCGGGTACGGAACCAGCAACTGTTGCGCTCGTTGGACCGCCAACTCCGCCTGATGCCGCGGCAATTGAGTCCGCGGTAGGCGAAGGAATTGCATTTCTCCTTTCCGCTCAGGAGGGCACGCCCAAAGCGCAGTGGCCATATGAAGGCGTGTACCGCGTGGGTGGCGAGATTCCCGTTGGTTACCGCATCGGTGGAACGGGAATCGTCGGCGAATGCTTGGTGCGTACGCCTGGGTACAGCGCAGATGCGGCTCGTCAAGACGCAGTCCGCCGCGCGTGCACCTACATCTGTGCAGGAATCCGTGAGCCGCTCATGAACCCCGTGTACGAAGGCGGCTACGACGTGCGTGGCTGGGGCTACTGCTATGGAGCGCGGTTCCTATTAGTGCTGCGCGCGGCGAAGGCCGTGCCGGTGGGTATGGAAGCCGAAACTGACGCAGCACTTCGCTGGTACTTGGATGCCATGCAGAAGACCGAAATCCCAGAAGTTGGCGGCTGGAACTACGCAAGGCAGCCTGGTATTGAGACTCCCTCCCCGGCATCGCCATTCATGACCCCGCCGTGCCTGCAAGTGTTGTTTGAAGCAAAGGCACAGGGATTGCCTGTGGACGCCGCTGTGGTAACGCGCGCACTCGACGCATTGGAGCGATGTCGTACGCAGGACGGAAATTTCGCTTACAGCGCGCAGCGTCAAACGCACGAGCCAGCGCGGTCCATTCCCGGCGCGATCGGTCGGATGGTGTGTAGCGAGAGCGTATTGATGCGCGCGGGGCGATCCAATGTCGACAGTATTCGGCGTGCACTTGATGCATTCATCGCCAACTGGCGCCAACTAGAAATTCGCCGCAAGAAGACCGGTACGCACGTTGGGCCGTACAGCGTGGCGCCGTATTACTTCTTCTTTGGCTTCTACAACGCATGTGACGCAATTGAGTTGCTGCCCGTTGCAGAGCGAGCGGAATATCGCCGGCAGTTTGAGCAATTACTCTTTACGGTGCGTGATGCCGACGGCACATGGGACGACCGCGTCTTTCCGCGCACGCGCAACTTTGGTACTGCCATGACGCTCATGGCACTACAACGCCCGCAATTTTCGACGCCGGCCGAATGGAGCAGCAAATGAGTGCATTCCGTGTTGCCGTCATTATTCCCGCAGCAGGGCGGAGCAGTCGCTTCGGCGGTGTTGACAAACTTGCCCAAGATGTTGGCGGGCGCCCCATGATCCTGCGAACCGTTGAACTCTTTACGCGGCGCGAAGATGTAGCCGTCATTATCGTTGCGGCACCGCCCGATGAAGTGGATGCATTCCGTGATCGTTACGGCAATCAGTTGGGATTTCATGGAGCGAAGGTGGTGGCGGGTGGCACCGTGGAGCGCTGGGAAACCGTTCGAAATGCACTCGCTGAGGTGCCCGCAGATTGCACGCATGTAGCCGTTCACGATGGCGCGCGGCCAATGGCGAGTGAGGAACTCATTGCTCGCGTCTTTGATGCAGCGCGCGTTCATGATGCGGTGATTCCTGGTGACCCAATCACTTCCACGCTCAAGCAGGTTTCCGAAGATGCCGTGGATGCCGAGGAGGCTGACGCAATTTCTGACATGATTTTGGGCGAGATTTCTGATTCAACCAAAGTCCGTGGTCGCAAAGTCGTCGGCACCATTCCGCGCGAACGTCTGGTTGCGGTGCAGACGCCGCAGATCTTCCGTGCAGAATTGCTGCGCCGCGCTTATGCGCAGCCGGGGCTCAATGGAGCCACCGACGATGCCATGCTGGTGGAACGTCTCGGCGCGGAGGTCATTGTGGTGGATGGCGATCCGCGCAATATCAAGGTGACGACGCCGGCAGATCTTGTGATGGTGCGCGCGCTACTCAAGAAGTGATTGGGCGCTGTGCAATGGAAACTTCAGCGCGGTTGATCGCGTTCCGTGTTGCCGATAGTGAGTGTTGCGCGCTTCGCACGGTTTGCGGGGGTTGGTCCGCATCCGCCGCACGCAGCATTCTTTCGACGTGCCAAGAGCGGCTTGATCATGAATGCCAAGGCGATCGACGCGCCTGCAGTAGCAACGAGGAATTGCCAGTCGTTCCAGGGCATTTAGTGGACTCCTATTGTCATGCTGACCGCTGCGTGAGTGATGAGCGCCGCGCTGTATGCAACCACCGTCATCCATCCAAACTGCAGCGCCGGCCACTTCCATGATCCCGTCTCGCGCCGCGTGATTGCCAGTGTTGGCAGGCACTGCATAGCGAGCACAAAGAACACAAGCGCGGCCGCCGATGTTGCGGGGTCGAATACGGGGGTTCCATCAGTGCGAGCCATCGCAGCCACTTGTTCCAACACGCGTTGGTCACCTGTATCCGCGCCGCGACCGGTACCCGCAAGCACGCCCATGGTGCTCACAAAGACTTCGCGCGCCATGAAACTGGTCATCACGCCCACGGTGAGTTGGCTATCGAATCCGAGTGGCGCAAAGACCGGCTGAAGCGTTTCGCCAATCCGTCCAGCAAAGCTCTGGGCCTGCTGCATGCGCTCGTCGCCATCCACGCGGGGAAATGCGCTGAGCCACCACATGACAATGGAGATTGCCAGGATCGTGGTTCCGGCATTGCGGATGAAGACATTTGCGCGGTCCCAAGTGACTAACGCGGCATTGCGAATACTTGGGAGTCGGTAGGGCGGCAGTTCAAGAACCAATGCTCGCGCTGGTCCGCGCAGAATGGTGCGTCGCGCAATAAGTGCACTCAGGAGGCCAGCGCCCGCGCCGAGTGCGTAACAGCCCGCGAATGCGACGCCTGCAAACCAGGCGGGCTTGCCGATCGAGAGAATGCCGATCAGTAGCACGTACACCGGCAGTCGCGCGCTGCAACTCATGAACGGCGCAACCAAGATGGTGGCGAGGCGTTCGCGATCATCACGGATAAGTCGCGTACTCATGATGCCGGGCAACGCGCAGGCGTGGCTGGAGAGAAGCGGTACGAATGACAGTCCGCTGAGGCCGAAGCGGCGCATGACGCGGTCAACCGCAAACGCGGCACGCGCGAGGTAGCCAGAATCCTCAAGAAGCGAAACCAGAAAGAACAGCAGGCAGATTTGCGGCAGGAACACCAGTACTCCGCCGATGCCGCGAAGTACGCCGTCGGCGAGGAGGTCAGCAAGGATGCCGTGCGGGAGCACAGCGCGCACACCTTCAGCAACGCGGCCGAACAGAAAGTCAATGAGGTCCATCGGCACCGATGCCACCAAGAAGATCGCCGCAAAGAGCCCGGCCATGATGGCAAGAAAGATCCCAATTCCTAAGAGTGGATGCGTGAGTGCAGCATCGATGCGATCGATGAGTGCGTCGCGATTGTCATCAATTGATGCGGTTTCGGTGGTTGCAGCGCGGACGACACCATCGGACCACGCAGCAAGCGCGGCGGGTGTTGTTTCGACGGGAGGCAATTTCTGCAAGCGAGCGATGAGTGCATCGCTTCCAAAGGGCAGGTTGGTGACGGTATCGAGCGCGACATCAAGTGCCGCAAGTCCTTCGCCGGTGCGACCAGAAACGGGAACAACCGGGCAGCCGAGTCGGCGCGCTAGTTCAGCCGGGTCAACGCGTGAGGTGCGCGTGCGCGCAACATCCCACATATTGAGCGCTATGACCGCGGGATGTCGGTGCAGTAGTACCTGTGCTGCAAATTGCAGGTTGCGCCGCAGGTTGGTGGCGTCGACCACCACGAGCATGGCGTTGGGTTCGATGCCATCAAGCGATCCGCTCAGGCAATCGCGACAGACGCGCGCTTCGGGCATATCAATGGAGAGGGAGTAGGTGCCCGGAAGATCCACGAGTTGTAACTCAACGCGTCCATCCGGCGCGCGATGCGTGCCGATCCGTCCTTCAACTGTCGACCCAGGAAAGTTTGCTGTGCGAGCACGCATTCCGCACAGGCGGTTGAAGAGCGTGGTCTTGCCAGTGTTCGGATTTCCAAGAACTGCAATGCGCGGGATTCCTGCGCTGTCACCTGCGCCGGTTCCGGTGGCGCTGGCGTTCACGCGCGGGATTCCGGGGCGGCTGGCGTGCCCGGGGAATCTTCGATCGGCGTCACCAAGATCTTGCGAGCAACGTCGCCGGAGATTCCCAAGCGCGTGCTGTCAATCTGGACAATGCACGGCGTTCCTGGACGGCAGACTCGCACCTCGCATTCGTGATGCATTCCCATCGCATGGAGTAGGCAGCGATCGCCCTCCGGCAAATCAGTCAGTTCCGAGCAATCAACAATCGCCCGCTGGCCGCGCCGAAGCTGGGTCAGGGGGATGCGTACTGGCTGGGAACGGTCGGTGGGTACTGACATGGCTTCGGCACCGCAATGATATTGCGACTCAGTCTCAACTGCAACGTCACTGGGGGCTTGGGGGCTCAGATTGACCGATGTCCGGATCGGGGCGAACGCCGGTACTTCGATACTGGCTTCGCCGCGCCGCGTACTCCGCGGGGGCCACAGTGAGTTGCGGCACGTCTCCGCGCTCCCACTGCGCATGCAATTTCTTGAGAAACGGAACACACCACTGACATCCGGTACCCGCGCCAAGGCAGTCCGAGAGTTGGCTAGCCACTCGTGGCTTCTCGCGCTCCATGAAGTTCACCAGCTTGCGCTGGCTGACTCGAAAGCAGAGGCAGACATGGTCATCTGGGTTCATTGATCAGCGCGCCGTGGTCGGCGCATTGCATCAGCGGGACGGACCGGCGGCAGGAACAATGCTCTTCACATTGAAACTGAAGAAGTACTCAAGATAGGGCGCAATCATCGGCGGATTCTCGAACACGCTCGGTGCGGGGCGTGCTCCGTTGACTCGCATGCGTGGGCGCGCAACGCCACTAAACGCAAGGTCGCCATTAATAATACCGGCGCGCGTCATGACGTTCGTGAGCACGCTTTGATCAACGGTCACCGGAACCTTAAACACTTTGTTGCTATTCACGAAGGTCACCATAAAGCTGACACTCTTGCCGGACTTCGTCACGGTGTCTTGATCAACGCGACCGACCCAGATGTACTGCTTTGTTCCTTCGCGGTTCGCCTTGGCGCACCAACTCTCCAATGCTCGCAGGTGCAGTCCAAGTTGCTTGGAATCATTCGCGTCGGGAACTGTTGGAAATGCTCCAAGGTAATCAGCCTGCAACGATGCCTGCAATCCACCAGGTCCGATGCTTGGGTCAGCAGGAATGGGGTCGGGCATCGGCGCAGGCGGAAGAACGCGAACTGGTGGCTTCGGTGCGGCAGTGGTGGCCGGCGCGGCGGTTGTTGCTGGCGCGGGTTTCGTTGCTGGCACAGTGGCAGGTTCCGCAGCAGGCGCGGTCGCCGGCGATGCGGTGCTCGTAGTTGTGCCGCTCTCGAGCGCCTTGATGCGTTGCAGGGCTGCATCGAGGTCCGCTTGTTTCTTCGCTAACTCAAGGCGCAGGCGGTCGATCTCTTGGCGGAGGTCACTCATGGACTCGCCGGTTGCTGCTTGTCCCGCGGTGCTTGCGTGAGCAAGCGCGGCTGGGTCAGCGGCATGGGCCGCGTGCACCGTGGTCAGGGTTGCAATGACGAGCGACGAAACGATGAGGGCGGACTGCGTCAGGCGCATAGTGGGCGCATCATAACGGGTGCGCTGAGGCGATCGCGGGGGTGGAGGTCGCATCTCCGGCAGTAATTGCCGTCATTCTGTAGCACTCTGCCGGGCAGCCCGAATACACTTTGCCCAGAGGAGCCCCGCATGGACCGGATTCGATCACTCGTGGCGCTCGCGCGCATCCGACTGCTATTTCAGGACTGGGTTCTTGCCTCCTGGACGGTGGTGTCGTTTCTGCTGGGATTAGTACTGCTGTCCATTCTTGAGCGGCGGTTGCTTGGTGCATCTGCGGCGCTGAATGTTCCAAGCCGCAGCGCGATGTGGTTGGTCGGATCGATCGCGCTCGCTTGTGGCTTGGCGACGCTCGTTGGTTGGCTCCGGGTGCGTGCACGCCAACTCACCATGGACCAGGCAGCGTTGGAACTTGATGCTCGGATTCATTCCGGCGAGCGGTTCTCGACGGCGTTGGCACTTGACGCGGATGACTCGGTTGCACGTGATGCGTTTGCGCGCGCAGCGATTGCCGATGCAGTTGCGTTCGCAAAGGATCCTGATCTTCTTGGTTGCATTCGCGCGGTGTTTCCCGTTCGACTTTCAGATCGTTGGTGGGCGGCGCCGGCGTTACTCGCGGCGGTGATTGCGGCATGGTGGTTTGTGCCGCAGCGCATATCTGCGGACAGTGCGGTGAAGGCTCCCGATGCTGCGCTTGCTGCTGAACGTCCCAAGAGTCCGGAAGAGAAACGACTCGAAGATCTACTCAAGAAGGTCGAGCAGTCGCCGGAACTTGCAGCGAAGCTCGACGCAGAGTTGGAGACGGCGCGTCGCACGCTTGATGAAGCAGCCAATGGTCCAGTTCGTAGCCCCGATGATGCCGCGCGTGAGAGTTTGAAGCGCATGGCTGAATTACAGGAGCGTTTGGCGGAAGTAGCTGACAGCAAAGAATCCAAGGCGTCGCGTGAGCTGCGAGATTCCCTTGCAAAGTTGGACTTGCCAAAGGATGAGAACGCCGCACGCGATCTTGCTGAAGCGCTCAAGCGTGGTGACTTTGAGGCGGCCAAGAAAGCGGTCGAAGAGTTGAAGAGGGCTGCGGCTGGCAGCGAACTCTCAAAGGAAGATCGAGAGAAGTTAGCGAAGGCACTCGAGAACACCGCGAAGCAACTGGAAACACTTTCGAAGGATCCGGCCAAGATGGCGGAGGCTCTGCGGAGCGCGGGCATGGATCCGGCGCTTGCTAACAATCCGTTGGCGCTGCAGCAGGCAATTGCGCAGTCAAAGGATCTGAACGAATCGCAGAAAGAGTCGCTGCAAAAGATGGCTCAGTCTGTGAAGGACGCGCAATCGAAGCTTGGGCAGATGAGCCAGCAGATGGATCAGATGGCTGCGCAATGCAAGAGTCCTGGTCAACAGGGGCAGCAAGGTCAGAAGGGTGAGCAGGGACAGAAGGGTCAGAGCGGCGAGAAGGGTGAGAAGGGCGAGCAGGGCAGTGAATCGCAACAGCAGTCCGGTCAGGGCGACAAGTCCGGCAAGGATGGCGGCGACATGTCAAAGATGCTTGATGAAGCAGAGTCTGACCGGCAGATGGCAATGGCGGCGGATAGCGCGAACAGTCAAAGTCAAGGCAGTCAGCAATCTGGGGGCATGAGCGAGGCGGAGGCGGACAGCGCGCTGAGTGCGAGTGCCGAAAGTGCGAAGAACGGCAAAGGCGGCGGAAAGAAGCAGGGTTCCACTG
>CANJHD010000005.1 GCA_947474065.1 Planctomycetaceae bacterium | reverse complement strand
GCCGAGCAGATGCCACAGGTCAAGATGGACTTCGCCGCTGGCGACGCCGTCACCATCAAGGAAGGCCCGTTCCAGAACTACGAAGGAACGGTCGAGAGCACCTTGCCGGACAAGGGAATCGTTCGCGTCCTGGTCACGATCTTCGGCCGCCAAGTTCCGGTGGACGTCGAGTACTGGCAGGTTGCGAAGGCTGGCACCTAAGTACGGGGGCAGAGCCCGACGCGGTGGCTAGACTGTTGCCATGGCAACGATTTCCACGGATCGGATCTCGACCGCGCATGACGGACTTCGCGCGTTCTCTCGCACTCTTTCTATCGGCATTGCCGCAGCATCAGTGATGCTTGTGAGCGGTTGCTCTGCACCGCGAACCTGGCCATCGGTTTCAGGTGGCCCGGGCATCTCTGCTGACACACCTCCGCTTCCGCAAGTGGTGGTGTCTGCGCTGAAATTTGCGCACCAAGAAATTGCCAAGGACACGCCGCTCATTTACAACCTGCCGGCAGAGATCAATGTTGCCGCGTGGAAGACTTTCGAGCGCGAACTTGCACCAGCAAAGGCAATGTGCCCGGGCGATACGCACGTCTGGACAGTCCGCCAGGCGCGTATCGATGGCAGCAAGGCACAGGTGGATATTGAGTATCCATCGCGCGATGGCTTCTATCAGACCGTCACCGTGCATATGCAGGGCGCCACAGGTGGATTTGATTACAAGCCTGCATTCCTGCAGTATTGGAAGGTTCCAGTGAAGGACCCAGTGTGTCAGCAGCCGCTTGTTGTTGTAGAGCGCCTTTGTGGCGCAGCAGCAGCCGAGCAGTTGCGCGCGCAGCGTGTGGCAGCATTGCCAGTGGGCGCGGTGCTGAACACAGCACCCGATGGGATAAGCGGTCCAGGCGGAATGAATCCACAGCCCGTTGCACCAGCGAACTCCGCAGTGCCTCCGAAGGCTGTTCCTGCGGGAGCCTCTGAGGAGCCTTCGAAGTGACGGTTGCTGGTCTCGCTGCTGCACGCGAGATCGCCAAGGACATCAAGCTTTCGCACTCCGTGTTTGCGCTTCCATTTGCGCTCCTCGGCGCGTTTGTTGCATTGCCGGCGGGGCCGATTGATTGGCGCGGATTGTTGCTCTCTGCACTGTTGGTAGTTGGGTGCATGGTGAGCGCACGTACGGCGGCCATGATTTCGAATCGACTGCTTGACCGAGGAATCGATGCGCGCAACCCGCGCACGGTTTCACGCGCGCTGCCAGCGGGGCGGGTTGCGGTGTGGCAAGTACGCGCAGCGCTGTTTGCAGCGTCGGCGGCTTTCGTGTTGCTGTGCGGATTGTTTGGTGTGCTACAGCAGAATTGGTGGCCACTGGCGTTGGCGTTGCCGGTGTTGTTCTGGATTTGTTCATACGGATTCTTCAAGCGATTCACCATGCTTTGCCATGTGTGGCTGGGCGCAAGCTTGGCGATCAGCCCCGTGGCAGCGACGATTGCTGTGCGCTCTGCAGCGGTGTTTGAGCCCGCACCATGGCTCCTTGCAGGCGCGGTGATGTTCTGGGTGGCAGGATTTGATGTCCTTTATGCCATGCAGGATGTTGAGGTGGATCGTCGCGATGGGCTGCACAGCATGCCGGCACGCATGGGCGTTCACCGCGCAGCATGGGCGTCGCGCGCGATGCATGTTGCTTCTGTGCTTCTGTTGATTGCATTCTGGCGAACCGTGCCAGCGCTGTGCGTGGGTGTTGGATTTGCTGCAGCCGTTACCGTTGCCGCGGTGGTGATTGCATCAGAGCACGTGCTGCTTGCTCGGGGTGGCGCAGCGGGAATCGCCAAGCACTTCACAACACTCAATGGAATTGTCTCGCTTGCGCTTGGAGGCGCGGGTATCGCTTCGATCATCGCCGCACGCGGCTGAGGTGCACGGAATGGCTGCAGAACATAGAGATGCGCCTGCCGGTAAACGCGGCACGGGTGATGTGGCGACGGCAGTAGTACGGAAGTCGGCAGCGAAGTCAGCTGCGAAGTCTGCAGCCAAGTCAGCGGATAAATTTGCGGCCGAGGCCGCCGCAAAGTCTGCAGCCAAGGCTGCGGCGCTGCGGCTTCCACGGATTTATCCGGCGCGCATTCAGCCAGCCGAAGAACTTGGCGAGGCATTGCGCGCGGCGCTCTTAGCTGAAATTGATGTGGCTCTCCGCGAATGTGATGGGCTTGCAAGTTGGGAGCAGCCGCGACGACGACGCGCGGTGCATGAAATTCGGCGCGCCCTCAAGCGATTCCGAGCAGGCGCCAGTCTGTGCAAAGGTGCAGTGGATGCAGTGGCAGTACGCGAAGTTCAAGAAGAAGTGCGCGGCACCGCGGAGCGGCTGTCAGCAACGCGCGACCGCGATGTATTGATTGAGACAATCGCTGGCGTCTGCGAGATCTTTCCGCACACATCACGACGCAGCGTGCAAGCGATAGCGGTTGCTGTATTAGCCCCGGAAAAAGCCACGACGGCAAGCGCAGACTGGCAACAGGCAGCTTCGATACTTCGTTCCCAACTTGAAGGGATGCGAACTCGGATGCTCGCAGCGGATCTGCGTGCGGTTGGCCCTGACGGTATTGCTGATGCAATTGCGCGACGCTGGCGGCGTGCTCGGCGCTCTGCTGCGGTGCCGTGGAATGCTGGGCATTTGGACTCACTGCACGAGGTACGCAAAGAATGTCAGCGCATCGCTGCGCAATTGTTGTTGATCTCGCGCCTTGGACCGCGACGCAAGTTGGAGAAACTCGCCGCGGATTTAGGCAGCGTGGTTTCTCGGATTGGCGAGGATCGTGATCTTGGATTGCTTGAGGGACTGCTCACAGAGCGGCGTGCGGAATTTCCCGACCCGCGCCAAGTGGGAGAGATGCTTCGGCAGGTTCATGAGCGCCGGCAGCGATTACTTCGTTCTGCGTATCGGCGTGCCACGAAGGTACTTGACCACAAGGCCGGGTCAATCCGAAAGTTGATCTCGACCGGTCGTGCCCGCTCGCGGCGTGGGTGACGCACCTCAGAGCCGTGTAACCTGCGCGCCCCATGAGCGGAAAAGAACAGCAACAACAGAAGGGCGCCGCAAATGCTGGCGCTGCCAAGACGGCCATTACTCCTACTCGCGAGGAGAACTACGCCGAGTGGTATCAGCAAGTGGTTCGCTCGGCGGATCTTGCAGAGAACAGCCCGGTACGCGGCTGCATGGTGATCAAGCCGTGGGGCTACGCCATGTGGGAAAATGTTCAGCGCGTGTTGGATGGCATGTTCAAAGCCACCGGGCACAAGAACGCGTACTTCCCGCTCTTCATTCCACTTTCCTTTCTAGAGAAGGAAGCTGCGCATGTTGATGGCTTTGCAAAGGAATGCGCGGTAGTGACGCATCACCGACTCAAGGTCGGTCCGAATGGCAAGCTGATTCCTGATGGCGAACTTGATGAGCCATTGATTGTTCGCCCGACCAGTGAGACCATCATTGGCGCCACCTTTGCGAAGTGGGTGCAGAGTTACCGCGATCTTCCGCTCCTCATTAACCAGTGGGCGAATGTTGTTCGTTGGGAGATGCGAACGCGTCTCTTCTTGCGCACTACGGAATTCTTGTGGCAAGAAGGGCACACGGCCCATGCCACGGAAACAGAAGCAGTGGACGAGACCATGCAGATGCTCCGTGTCTATGCGGACTTCGCTGAGAACTGGATGGCCATGCCAGTCATTCAGGGGCGCAAGACGGAAAGTGAGCGATTTCCAGGCGCAGTGGAAACGTATTGCATCGAAGCAATGATGCAGGATCGCAAGGCGTTGCAGGCTGGAACAAGCCACTTTCTTGGGCAGAACTTTGCGAAGGCCAGCGAGATTCAATTTCTTGATGCCGACGGTCAACAGAAATTTGCGTGGACAACAAGTTGGGGAGTGAGCACGCGCCTGATCGGTGCGCTCATCATGACGCACTCGGACGACGACGGCCTCATGGTTCCGCCGCGACTGGCTCCAACGCACATTGTGATTCTGCCTGTGCTGCACAAGCCGGAGTCCGCTCAGCAGGTGTTGGAGTATTGCAAGGCACTCGCCGCGGAATTGCGCACGCAGCAGTTCGCAGGTCGTGGCATTGAAGTGGAGATTGACGCGCGTGACTTGCGTGGCGGCGACAAGATGTGGCAGTGGGTGAAGAAGGGTGTTCCGGTGCGGATTGAAGTGGGACCGCGCGACATCGAACAGGGCGCCGTCTTCATGGCTCGCCGCGACCGGAGCGCTAAGGACAAAGCCTCCATGCCGCGCGATGAGTTTGTACGCGGGGCCTCAGCACTCTTGCAGGAGATTCAGGATGGAATGCTGGCACGGGCGATGGCATTCCGCGCTGAGCACACGCGCCGGATTGACACACGGGAGGAGTTTGAGGCGTTCTTCACCCCGAAGCGCGCTGGCGACGACAACAGCCCGTCCGAGATTCACGGCGGCTTCGCCTTGGCGCACTTCTGCGGCGACGCGGCGGTGGAGACGGACGTGAAGGGGCGTCTGGGCGTTACGGTACGTTGCATCCCCTTGGACGGGGCGGATGAGGCAGGAACTTGTGTTATTACTGGCCGCCCAAGTCCAAGACGCGTGATTTGGGGCAAGTCGTATTGACGTCCAATAACATAATTGTCAGAATATTTGCGTATTTTGCAGAGAATCGAGGGCGGTCGAACTTTGCATAGCAAAATTCCGTGGCATGATGATTGTGCCCGCAGGTCAGTGAGGCCGCGGACATCAGTCACAGGACTACGGTTTAGAGAGAGGAAAAGGAATGCGCGTCATTGCGTCTATTGTTTGTGCTTCGCTGGTTGCTGCCTCCGCTCAGGCAGGGCTTGTGAACCCCCTCATCCCCGCGTGGTCCGGTAGTGCCAATACGCAGTTTGCTCAGTGGGATTCATTCACACAGCCATCCGGCGGTGCAAATCTTCCCGATGCCGCCGGATCGTCGGCATTTTCATTGATGAACTTTGCCCCAGGTGCGTTCATCACCGGAACTGGCAACATCTACAGCATCAATTCTGCGCTCTATCTGATGATCATGGGTGGAACACTCGGCAATGCCGCGTCGCCCACACAGGTGGTTATGAATGTCGCAACCGTTGGTTCGGTCATGAATGTCTCAGGCGTTTATCTTTCGCTCTTTGACAACAGCGGCCATTCTTTGCAGCTCACCCCAAGTGCTACTGAACTGCGTTATGACGCTCCTGCTGCGCCAGCGGGTTCCACTCAAACATGGGCATTTACTTGGAACATGCCAACCGCCCCATTCCAGGCAAGTGGATTCCGAGTGGAGTTTGGAGCCAGCGCGCCAAGTATGGCACTTGATGCCGTGCGTTTGGACATGCAGTACGCGCCCGCACCGGGAGCGTTTGCGCTCTTGGCTGTCTCGGCGTTCACCGCTAGTCGTCGACGTCGCTAAAGCGGCTGTTTCTCAGCACATTCTTATAGTCACGCCTCCGCCCGCTTGCATTCGTGCAGCGGGCGGTTCTTTTTGGGAACCTACGGTTTGTGGCTTGTATCACAGTCACACCAAAGGAGACTCTAGCATGCTCTTTCGACAGATCGATGACCCAAAGCTTGCGCAGTATGCGTACCTGATCGGATGCCAGCGCACTGGTGAGGCCATTGTGTTCGATCCAGAGCGGGATGTCGATCGGTACATCGCGGCTGCGGCGCGTGAGGGATTGCGCATTGTTGCTGTGGCGGAGACGCACATTCATGCAGACTTTCTTAGCGGCGCGCAGGAACTCGCCGAGCAAGTAGGAGCGCATGTGTATGTCAGCGGCGCGGGTGGTGCTGATTGGCAATCGAAGTGGGTGAAGCCTTTCGCTCACACGCTCTTGCAAGATGGAACGGAGTTTGCGGTGGGCGGCATTCGCTTCCGCGCGGTTCATACTCCTGGGCACACGCCTGAGCACATGAGTTACTTGGTGACCGATCACGGTGGCGGCGCGACTGCTGCAATGGGCATGGTCACGGGCGACTTCGTGTTTGTGGGCGATCTTGGTCGTCCGGATCTTTTGGAGAGTGCCGCCGGGCAGCAAGGAATTGCTGAGCCAAGTGCACACGCACTTTGGCGAAGCGCTCGCAAATTCGTTGAATTACCGGGGTATTTGCAAGTGTGGCCGGCGCACGGCGCAGGCAGTGCGTGCGGCAAGGCGCTTGGTGCAATTCCGCAGTCCACGGTGGGGTACGAGATGGCCAACAGTTCCGTACTGAAATTGGTGGGTAATGAGGCTGCATTTGTGAAGGACATTCTTGCGGGTCAGCCAGAGCCGCCGCTTTACTTTGCACGGATGAAGGCGCTCAATCGCGATGGCGTGCCGCCGCTTGGCGCACTTCCTGTTCCGCCAGTGGTGACTGATGTATGCGCTCAGGCGCCCTCATGGGAGGCGCCGGGCACGGTAGTGATTGATACGCGCCCATGGCCGGCATTTCGTGATGGACATCTACCAGGATCGATCTACGCGCCGATTAGAAAGATGTTGCCGATGGTGGTGGGCTCGTTCGTCAAGCCTGAAGAGAAAATTGTCCTCGTATGCGAGTTAGCGCGAGTGGACGAGATAGTGCGCGATCTTGTTCGCATTGGCTATGACCGCGTGATTGCAGTGGTTGCACCGGAGTCCATTGCGGTGGCAGCTGGTATGAAACTTGAAAAAACACCCGAAATGACGGCCGCAGAGGCAAATGCTGCGCGGAGTAGCTCGTTTGTGTTAGACGTTCGAGGTGCATCGGAATATGCAATTGCTCACCTTGAGGAAGCAGTGAACGTGGCGTACACGCGGCTGTTGCCGCACATTGCTGAATTACCGCGCGGGAAGCGCATCATGGTGCATTGTGCGCTCGGCGGACGCTCAGCCGCCGCGACTTCAATGTTGCGTCGCATGGGATTTGATGCCGTCAATGTCGCGGGTGGATTCGAGGGCTGGAAGAAGGCGGGATTGCCAACAGCCGCGCCCACAGCAGCAATATCGGCGCGAGCACCAGCGCTGACGGGCGCTGCAGCCTCAAGCAAGCCGAGCGGTGGTTGTTGCGGCGGGTCATGTCATGGATGACTTGGTGATTGAGATAGCAAGTGGGCTGATAGTTGGCGCGGGCATGGGTTTGGTGGGTGCTGGGGGCGCCATTTTCACCGTGCCAATATTTGGCATTGTGCTTGGTCATGCGCCAAAGGCAGCATTCCTTGAGGCGCTCGTAGTGACTGGTGGAATTGCCATCGTTTCTAGTCTTATTGCCGCGCTACGTGGCTTGGTGGATTGGCGTTGCGTGCTCATCTTTGGCAGTGCGGGGATCGTCGGTACGCAGTTGGCAACGCCGGTTGCGGTGCGGATGAACCCAACCGTCCAAGTGTTGCTCTTTGCATTCGTTGCCGTGGTTGCCGCATGGCGCATGTGGAAGTCTGGCAGCGGGAGTGAAACGCAGCAGCCCGCACGCTTGCCAAGTGCTTCAGGCGTAGCGATTGATGTAACTGATTCAATTGACTCAATTGCAGCAGCGCCGGGCGTGGTGACACCGCCGCTGATGTCAGGGGTGGCGTCCGAATGGCCCGTCCGCTCGTTGGCCATTGGCACAGGTATCGGCGCACTGACCGCGCTACTTGGAGTTGGCGGCGGATTCATTCTGATTCCAGCATTGGTTGTGGTGGAACGCATGCCAATGCGGATTGCCGTTGGCACTAGCCTGACTGTGATTGTGATCAACGCGTCTGCCGGTCTCGTTGGGCAATGGTGGTCAGGTGGATTTTCGCAGGTGCACTTTGATGTTCAGACTGTGGCAATCACGGTCGCGGGCGGAATCGTTGGAAGTATGTTTGGTGGCGCTGTTGCGCGTCGAATTCCACAGGCGGCACTTCGTAGTACGTTCGCCGTCCTTTTAGTGACTGCCGGGCTTGGGCTTGCTGTGAAGCATCTACTGAGTTCGTTCTAACAGCAGTGCGCTTCCGCGAGGTGGCGCGCACCGACTGCAGTGCATGCCAAAAAAAGGAGACGGCGCCACGCTACTTTCGAAGGGGCGCCGCCTCTCGTGGGGGCAATGGATGTAAGCAATCAGCAGCTATCTATTGCAGCAGTTCGCACCGGTTGAGCAGGTGGTTGCGCGGTTCCATGGCATTTTTAAAAGAATCGTCGAGAGCATGCACATTCCGGTAGCGCCAGCCATGAATAGGCCGGCACCGATGAATCCGGTACCCACTATGAACCACGGACTGACAACCGCAGCAAGCGTGCTGAACACAATCAACATAATTCCGACGGTCAACATCACTTGGCGCATGATGGGCAGTGGTGCCTTGCTATCACTTACGACGGGCAGACCCGCCTGCTCCCACGCAACGATGCCGCCGGCGATGACGGAGACATTGGTCCTGCCAGCATTACGCAGGTCGGCCGCAACTTTACTAGCGCGTCCGCCCGATCGGCACAGGATGAGGAGCCTCTCATCTGATTCGGACTTTGGAAATGCTGTCGCCCGGAATGTTGAACTTGGATGAAGGATGGTGTTCGGAACATGCTGGCGGCGATGTTCATCCGCTTCGCGCACGTCAATAATGGTCGCTTTCCCGGACTGCGCAAGTTGCACAGCATCTTGCGGAGTGATAGTGGGCGGGCAAGACGCAGTGCTCATAGGCGGGGTGGAAGTTAAGGTATTCATGTAGTTGTGAGACACACTTCCGCCGACATTGGTTCCCAGATCCTCGGTGATTTCTGTCGATCAATAGGATTTGCAGGGAAATTTCCTGCAAGAAGATAGAGCCACTTCCCTTCGCTACGCTTTATCCGATGGCAATCAAGGCACCACTATCGGCCGATCCAGGGCGAGCCATCGCGGAACTCGTTACCCGCTGTGGGCCAATGCTGCACGCGGTGGCGCTGCGGTTGACGCACAATCGCGCTGATGCCGATGACGTTGTGCAAGAAGCGTTTCTTTCTGCGTACAAGCATTGGGGCGAATTTCGAGGTGACTCAAAGCCATGCACTTGGCTTCATTCGATTGCGGTACGCGCGGCGTTGCGTCGTGGGCGACGGGAGTCGCGCCGCCGCGATGTAGCGCGGGAATACGCACGTGCGATGCCGTTTATGCAGTCACGACTTGCCGAAGCGGACTTTCCGTCATCATCAGCGGAGGCACGTGAGTTGCGCGCCGATGCACGAGTGCGGGTGGACGCAGCGATGCGCGATGTTGCGGAGCCGTTTCGCAGCGCATTAGTTCTAAAGGAGATTGCGGGAATGTCTGTGGACGAAGTTGCTCAGGTTCTTGGCGTAAAGGCTGCAACGGTAAAGACACGTCTGCACCGTGGTCGGCTGCTCTTGCGGGCAGCGCTTCTCATGGATCGTCCGCGCGCGCCCGTGCCAGCTGCCATCTATGACCGTGCCACCTGCATGGACTTGCTGCGCGCCAAGATGGAGGCGCTGGATCGCGGTGTGGACTTTCCGGTGCAGGACGAGTTAGTCTGCGAGCGCTGCCGACAGGTATTTGCGAGTTTGGATGTGGGTGCCGATGCGTGCAGAAGTTTGCGTGGGAAGACCATGCCTGCCGCGCTCCGCAAGAGCATTGAAAGGGCTATTCAGGCAGAGACGAAGGGAATGCCCGTTCGGAAGCGCGTGCGTTCCTGAGCCGCAGGATGGTGGTTTGCTCGCTCCCCGCTTGCTCTAGTCTGCGTCCCCTATGCCACTTCTTGGAACACGCAATCTCCTTCTGGTCTCACGCGAGGCCGAAGCCGGTCTGTACTTGGACGCGGGTGAGCTCGGCGAAATCTTGCTGCCGCGGCGCTATGTAGTTCCGGGGTGGAACTTTAAAGATTCGATCGATGTCTTTCTCTACCGTGACTCCGAGGATCGACTGGTTGCTACCACGGAATCACCGCTCGCAATGGTGGGCGGGTTCGCGTGCATGGAGGTGAGAGACATCAGTGAGAACGCCGGTGCATTCTTGGACTGGGGACTTTCCAAGGACTTGTTGCTTCCGTTCCGCGAGCAGGGTTCGCCGGTGCGTTTGGGTCAACGCGTAGTGGTGGCGGTGCTGATGGACGATCGCACCAATCGAATCATTGCGAGCGCGCGTGTCGATAAACATTTCAGCGCGGATGTTCCGGCGTACCGCGAGGGTCAAGAAGTCAGTGTTCTTGTGTTTGCGAAGACGCCACTTGGATTCAATGTCATTGTCGAGAACAAGCATCGCGGTCTGCTGTACCACGATGGCGCGGCGCACACGATCAAGTATGGGCAGCAACTGAAGTGCTTTGTCCGCGCGGTGCGCGAGGACCGCAAGGTAGATCTTGGCCTTGATGCTGCGGGATACCAGCGCGTCGGGCCGCTCACGGAGCAGGTGCTTGCAATGCTTGCGCGGACGGATGGGCAGTTGAACATGGACGACGAAAGCACCCCAGATTCAATCCGCCTTCGCTTCGGCGTGAGCAAAAAGGCCTTTAAGCAAGCGCTTGGAAGATTGTTGCGCGAGCGCAAAATTGAATTCACAAAGCCCGGCATTCGCCTAGTAAATAAATAGGCTCCCATGTTTGAGTCGCCACCAATGGATGTCCTTGATGTACAGCGGGAACTAGCGGCGTTACGCACTGAATTGGCGGAGATTCGTCGCGTTGACACAGAGGGATGGATTGATCGTGCACGTGCAGAGCAGGTCCAGGACATTGTGCGCGATGTGCTCGCCGATTCGTCTACGAGACTCAGTGAGTCTGGGAAGCGATGGCGAAGCGATTACAGCGCGGGGCTATCAGTAGCAAGTGATGACGGGAACTGGACGATGACATTCGGCGTCACACAGCAGGTGAAGTTTGTCTATTCATCGGCA
Organism: Planctomycetaceae bacterium; assembly: GCA_947474065.1. GTDB lineage: Bacteria > Planctomycetota > Phycisphaerae > Phycisphaerales > SM1A02 > UBA966. The sequence goes on along the minus strand of CANJHD010000005.1, from coordinate 62,985 downwards.
TATGGCGACGGTTCATCTTCGGAAGACGTTCAGACGCGATGGGGTATGGAGATGCGGCGCGTCAATCTCATTATGTCAGGAACAGCGGTTGACCATTCGGTGTCGTGGCTGTTGATGTTTCAGTATGACTCGCAGCCGGATAGGTGGGCAACCAATCCTGGGACGTTTCAGCCGGTGTACGCCTACATCAAGAAAGACTTTGGTAGCGGAGTCAGTGTTCTCATTGGAAATCACAATGTTCCTTGGGATCTCGACAGCACCTACTTTGAGGGATGCAGTTTGACTGCCGGGGATTACTCGATCTTCAATTATCGATTTGGCGTTGGTCGCGAGCCAGGTGTATCGATTGAGTTGAAGGACAGCGCGTTTCGCTTGCGCGCGGGTACTTACAGCCAACTTTCTGATCCGAACAGTGAATGGAATGCGGATACCAATCTCAGTTACGCCGTCGCAGGTCGGATTGATTATCAATTGGGCGGCAAGTGGGAGGACTACGAGATGGAGTCGTCCGTCATTGGAAGTGATCCGAGCCTGGTGCTTGGTTTGGCTTCCGTCTGGAGCAATGGGCGCGCCGACAATCCGACATCACCGCCAACTCCGAGTGCTGCGGGCGTAACGGCTGATGCCACAGCACGCTTTGGAGGCTGGTCGCTTGAAGGTCAGTTCGTCTGGATGCGAGATGCCGCGGGCGCCCCGATTCCAGAGTGGTCACTTGGAAGCAATTTCCAGATCGCTGCATTCGTGGCGCCGAAGATCGAGGCCTTTGCCGAGGCATGCTGGATGGAGACAGCCGATGTGCCATGGATCGCGCAAGCCGGGTTCAATTGGTACGTGCAAGGCGCGCGATTGAAGTTCACATGCAAGGCAATCGTTCCGTTTGGTGGCAGCGAAATTAATGGCATTGGCCAAGTGGCGGGCGGACTGGGAATTTCGAGCGCGAAGAACAATGCGAGTTTCATTTCGCAGGTGCAGGTGATGTTCTAGGCAGGTGATGTTCTACGCAGATGCGTTTCTAGGCGATGTATTTCGAAGAAGATGGATTTGCAGTAAGATTTCCGCGATTTTCTCGGTGGATACGCGCTCCAGCAATTTGCTAGTCTGCCCGCACTATGCCAATCAATACATACATGAAGACGGCCGGATTCCTTGTTGCTCTCACCCTGTGCGGTTGCGCGGCAACATCATCAAGCCAAGTCTCGCGTTCCCAGTCAATGGGCGTTAGCGGCATTGCGCCGCATGCAGCACGCTCTGAACTGGAAGCTGGCAACAAGCGGTTCCTTGATGGTGGCATGGAGGCGCATGCTTGGCAGCAATCATCTGTCATCAAGACTGGTACCTATGGCCAGAGCCCGTCCGTTGGAATCTTGTCTTGTGCTGATTCACGCGTTCCAGTGGAGCTCATCTTCGACCAAGGTGTCGGCGACCTCTTTGTCGTGCGCGTAGCAGGAAACATCGAAACAACTGAAGGTAACGGCACATTTGAGTACGGCCTGAAGGCGCTCGGCATGCACACGATTGTGGTGCTTGGTCACACCAAGTGCGGCGCCGTGGAGGCGACGATCAAAGGAAAGCCACTGCCGAGCAACATGGCATCGCTTGCCGCGGCGATTCAACCAGGCTTGAAGGGCGTTCTTAAGGCCCCCACTGATACTGCATCGTTCGAACTTGTCACGACCTGCTGCGAAGCGAATGTTCGTCATCAGATGCAGAAGTTGCGAACGGACAGCGCACTGCTGCGCGACGCAGAAAAGGCGGGCGAATTGACCATCTTGGGCGCCATGTACGACGTCGACACAGGTCACGTGCGGTTCATGGATTGATGGGCTGATCCGGTTCGCTTCGTATTGATCAGCGTTAATGAGCGTTAATCGTCATCATTCAATGATGAGCGGCGTCGCCGTGCCCTAATTTTTACACTTCGACGCGTGGAAACAATGCACACTTCACGAGCTGCGTTCCTGCGGCAATCCGCCCCCAGGTCGTGCGCTCCGCCATGGTTGCTGCAGGCGCGTCACCCTGGCCAAGCGCGATGCGTAGTTCGGCCATCTTCTCCGGCAGGAATGGCTCAAGCATGACGCCGGCAATGCGCACCGTTTCGGCGCACTGCGCCAAGATGCTGCACAGTTCACCAGTACGCGCGGGGTCCTTCGCCAACTTGAATGGCTCGGTGCGGTGAATAAACGCGTCCACCTCGCGCAACAAACTCATTGCAGCCTGCGCCGCGCCAACAAGATCAAGTTCATCAATCGCAGCACTCCACTGTGCCACTGCAGCAGCACACTTCGCTGGCCATTCGCCGCCCGCTTGGCTGTCTGCGGGCATCTTGCCTTCAAAGTATTTACTGATCATGGCAGTGACGCGGCTTGGGCAGTTGCCAACCACATTCACGAGCTCACTGGTGTAGGTCTCATGAAAGTGTTGCGCGCGGAAATCAGAATCGCTTGCTTGCAGCGGACCCTGCGTGGCCATGTACCAGCGCCAAGCATCTAAGCCGTACTTGGCAAAGTAGCCCTCAATAGTAGGGAGATCCACGAAATTACCCATGGACTTCGACATCTTCTGACCGTCGGCAATCCAGAAGCTGTGCGCGTGAATGCGGCGCGGCATGGGGAGTTCGAGCGCCATCAGGAGCGCTGGCCAGATGACTGCGTGGAACCAAAGAATCTCTTTGCCGATCACGTGGTACGCAGCGGGCCAGTACTTGGCGCGCTGCGTGGCGAGTAAGCCGCCAGGCTCACCAAGGCCAAGCGCGGTGATGTAGTTGAAGAGCGCGTCAATCCACACATAGATGACATGCTTCTCATCGCCAGGAAACGGAATGCCCCAAGTAAAGTTCGTGCGCGTCACAGGAACATCTTGGAGACCATCGCGCAGGCGTCCGAGCACTTCGTTTCGGCGCGCAGCGGGCTGCACGAAATCAGGGTTAGCAGCAAAGAAGTCTTCAAGCCGCTTCTGAAACGAACTCAACTTGAAGTAATAGTTCTGCTCGGTTGCACGGGTAAGCGGTCGACCGCTGATCGGGCTCTTGTAGTCCAGTTCTTTAGCGCGCGTCTCTGTGTAATACTCCTCCTGGCCTTCGTCATACCAGCCTTCGAAGGTGCCGAGGTAGACGCTCCCAGCATCCAAGAGACGCTTGACGAAGTACTGCACCTGCTTCTCATGGCGAGGTTCGGTGGTACGGATGAAATCATCATTCGTCAGACCGAATACTTTGAGAACGCGCTGAAACTCAGCGGCATTTTCATCTGCGAGCGCTTGCGGGGTGACGCCCTTGGTAGCAGCGCTCTTTTCCACCTTTACGCCGTGTTCGTCGGTGCCGGTTAGGAAGAAGACATCCTCACCGCGCAGGCGCATGGCGCGTGCCCATACATCGCAGACGGTGGTGGTGTAGGCGTGGCCGATGTGCGGTCGGTCGTTGACGTAGTAGATGGGCGTGGTGATGTAAGCGGGCATGTGAGGCGCGGATGGTAGTCCGTGGATGCGGGATGGCCGCGGCCGAAGGTCGGTACGCCGACAGCGCCTGTGCCGGTGCCGACGGGCGCCTTTCTTGGTTACTTCAGTAGTTTGGCAATCCGGGCGACGGCTGGCTTGCCATTTCCAAGCGCAAGCCACAAGATGCGACCATCGGAGAGCGCGTATGCGGTGCGCGCATTTCCGCTTTCGTCAGCAGCAAGCACCTGCAGCCACTCATCGCCCGGGGCGATCGGTATGGCTTGGCCAAATCCATCGAAACGCACTGTGCGCCCGTCATCCGGGAGCATGATGACGGAGAGAATGGCATTGGTTTCATGATTTCTGTACAGCACCATGGTGCCAAGGACGCCGGGGGCGAGTTCGACATTCCGCGCGTCATCAGCGAACCAGCCCGCCGGCGATAGGTCGGGGGCAGGTGTCGGCTCGGTTGAACCAGCAACTGTCGTGGTGGAGGTAACTGATGAAGAGGGGACTCGAGCGCCCCGCGCGCCGAGTGCTTCGCGCATCAGTTCGGGCAACTTTGCGAGTGCGGCTTCGCGGTCACGCCCTTCGGCAATATCGGTGGTGGCACGCAGTTCATGCATGGCAGCGATGGTGGCAAGGTCACCAATCGGCAGGTCTTGTTGTGTGGTGCCTTGGCGCTCGCGCAGGCGTGGTCCGGTGAGACCGATCACCACGGCAAAGATCACCATGGCGAATGTGAGACCAATAGCAATGGGACTGACCTTTGTCCCGTGCTTTGGGGTGGGGAATTCCCGGTCATCAGGAGTTTCTTGCATCTGGTGCATTGGTAGCGCTCTGTATGAATGCTACGCTTGAGTTATGCAGCAGATCACGCTCCGGACTTCGGTTGTGGCGATCATCCTCCTAGCAAGCGTGCGCGCCGCAAGCGCGCAGAACGCACTCGGTGGTGGTGACGCGCTTTCGCGTGATACGCGGCATTCAAATCCGCGCTTGACTTCGAATCAAGGGGTGCTTGATGCGAATTCGCGCGTTGGCGCTTTGGGTGAAAATGGTGCCCGGGCGAAGGAAGATTACTTCTCCCGCAACCTGATTGTTACTGGCGACGTTGCCGGCGGTCGTGGGTTCCGCGGCAGCGTTGGCTACCGCGAGCAATCGGAATTCACTGGTCAGACTGGGTCTGATGACAACCGTTCTTGGCGCGCGTACAGCGTTTACTCCAGCCCGTATATGGCGCAGGCGACCTACAACCCGCTGCAAGCGAGTCAGGCGTTCGGTGCCATCATGTACACGCGCACTTATGCCAATGCTTCGGCACGCGACATCTTGACTAATCAGCAGCCACTCGATGCGCGCATCGCCTTCGATCGGTTCACGGCTGACAGCAGCAAGAAGATGAAGCGACAAGCGGACATTATTGATCCCGCAAATGCGCGCGACACCGGTGATCGCCTGAATTGGCGTGTGACTCAGGCGATTAGCGCCGCGAACGGGCGTGAGGTGCGCCGCGAACAAGGAATTGATGATTTGCTAGGAAACATGGGGCTGAGTACCTATGACCGGCAACGACTCAGGCAAGACATTCTGCAGGGTCGCACCAAGCGCGAGATGGTCACTGATCCACTGTCACAGTCATCGCTGTTGGCTGGGGATTCGTTGGCCGACACAGCACGCATTCGCCCGACGCTTGCCCCGGAGTATTCATCAATCTATGACACACTCCGCGCGCGTGCTGGTGATCTAGTGCCGACACCTGCTTCGGAAGCGGATCGCGCGGCGCGAGCCAAACAAATTGAGTTAGAGCTCGGGCCAGACATGGATTGGCTGCGTGACCGATTAATGCGAAGCGGTTCCGAGAATCGCGAGCGTGGTACGGCTGGGCCGCGCGGAGAAACAGCGCCCATTGATCCGACGCTCGCGAGGCAACTGGGGACAGATGGCAAGCCGCTTGATCCATCAAACCAAGACAGCATGAACCCCAACGGCAGCACTGGAGACAACGCCGGAATAGGTACTGGCAGCGATGGAAACAAGCGACCTTCTAACAAGAATCGTGACGGTAGCGCTACAGAAACCACGGATTCCGTTGTGCGTGATGCGAACGGCCGCGATCGTGGGGGCATGACCAAGGAAGAGCGCGCTCGGCAACCAAGTGTGGATGACCTTGCATTCATTCTCAAGCACGGCCGCACCTTGCAATCGTTGGTACCGGAGGACTCGAACGCGATCAAGGACATGATGGAACTTGGCGCTATTTCTATGTCGCGCGGAGAGTTCTTTCGCGCCGAGGAGCGATTCGCTTCAGTGCTTACGGTGCTTCCAAACAATGTAGGCGCCATGGCAGGTGTTGCCAATGCACAAATGGGCGCGGGTCTTTCTGTGAGTGCCGCACTCACGCTGCGCAAACTCTTTGCCATGCATCCGGAAATGATTGACACGCGCCTTGGAACAGAGATACTTCCGCCACCTGTCCGGCTTGAGGCGGCGTTGAATGCGGCGCGTGAGCGGCTCGCAGGCGCGAACTCCCCGACAGCGTCTGCTGAATTGCAGAGCGATCGCTTCGATTTCGGATTGGTGATTTCTTACATCGGTTTCCAAACAGACCGAACCGAAGTGGTCCGCGAAGGTCTTGACGCAATGCGACAATCTCGCCCCGACGATGCGATGTTGGGACTGCTTCAGCGGATCTGGTTGCCAGTGGCAGCTGATCCGACTCGGCCAGAAAGTCCAAGCGTTCGATAGATTCGACGCGTGGCATCGCTGCGATTGAGCGTGTAGAAGTGAATTCCATCTACTCCGCGATCGATGAGGTCGCGCGCCTGTTCTGTGGCCCAGTGAATTCCGACATTTGCAACGGATTCGGCATCGTCTTCACATCGCTTGATGGCGCGCAAGAGTGGGGCTGGGAAGCGTGTTCCGGCAGCCAATTCGGCCATGCGCTTCAATCCAGCGAGGGTGGTGACTGGCATCAGACCAGCGATCACAGGAACGGTGATTCCAGCGAGCGTGCATCGCGCCTTCCAGTCGAAGAATGCGTTGTTGTCAAAGAACAGTTGCGTGATGATGAAATCCGCACCGGCGTCTACCTTCGCCTTGAGGTGATCCATCTGCAGCAGTGTGTTGGGTGTTTCTGAATGACCTTCAGGGAATCCTGCCACGCCGATACCGAAGCCGCGCGGATCTGGATGGCGCCCCGATTCGTTGAAGGTATTGACAGCGCGAACGAGATCGATGGCGTGTTGAAAGTCAGTGGTTCCCGCCGCTTGAGCGCGCGGTGCGTCGCCCCGTAGTGCCAGGATGTTGGAAACGCCGCGCGCTGCGTACGTCTCAAGAATGTGGTTGATCTCAGCAGTCGAATGCCCAACACAGGTGAGGTGTGGCACTGGGGCGAGTTTGGTGTCAGTGGCGAGCCGCGAAACCAGCGCATCGGTGCGGTCACGCGTGCTGCCGCCGGCTCCGTAGGTGACGGACACGAACGATGGCTGGAGCGCTTCGAATTCTGGAAGCGATGCAACGAATTCATTCCACGCGGTATCAGTGCGGGGCGGAAAGAATTCAAAGCTGGCGGTCATTCCGTCCCTGGCAAGGACGTCGCGGATATGCATGCGCGCAGTCTAAGGGGCAGCGACGCGGGGGCTACACTTTCGGCTCATGCCCGGCAATGCACGAGTTCCGAGACCAACGGCACAGCGCCTGAGCCTGTACTTGCGTGAGTTGGAGCGTCTGGCCGCAATCGAACAATTGACGGTCAGTAGCAGGCAATTGGGCGAAGCGGTGGGCGCGGCGGACGCGCAGGTTCGTAAGGACCTGGGAATCATTGGCCATTCCGGGATGCCTGGGATCGGCTATCGGGTCATGGCGCTCGCGGAGGCGATTCGCGAGGTCATCGGGGTGCACAAGCAATGGCGCGCGGCGTTGGTGGGTGCTGGGAACATAGGGCGCGCTTTGGTTGCGTATCGCAGCTTCCATGAGCAAGGATTTGAGATCGTGGCAGTGTTCGACGCTTCGGCCACAGTGGTTGGTCGTACGGTGGCGCAACTGCGCGTGAGACCGATGACTGATTTAGCAGCAACGGTGGCACGCGAAGGCATCGATATTGGAATCGTTGCTGTGCCAGCGGAGTGCGCACAGGATGTCGCCGATGACTTGGTGGCCGCGGGTGTACGCGGAATCTTGAACTTTGCACCGCGCTTACTGAGTGTCGGCAAACGAGTAGCTATGGTGAATGTTGACTTTCGTTCGGCGCTTGAGAATCTGGTGCATGACGTTTCACAGCGTGAAATCGCGGAAATTTCCGAGGCAGTAAGTAAGCCAGTCGCGCGGCGTCGGCGCGGTCGGGGGGCAGCATGAAGAAGAATGTTCTGTGCGCTGGAGGCGTGATGTTCGGCAACCGAGCGCGTGCGCTTGTTGTTGGAGTGATGCTGCTAAGCACCGTTGCGATCGTTGGCTGCAGCGCGACACTTGTGCCTCCCGATGGGTTGTCCGATGCTCGGGTGCAGTCAGTGGAATTGCAGCGGCGTGTGACTGAGTTGGAAGGAAAGTCAGCCGAATTACAGGCGCAGTTGGCGGCGGCACAGGAGCAGATTGCACGGGCGAACGCTGTCGGTGCGGTCGATCGCGAAGTGGCGGAGGCGACACCGCGCATGGTGACCTTGGCATTCGCAGGTGGTTCGTCGGAGTGGACTGCGGTGGCGGCAGATGCAGGGCCCTCCCGCCATGCCATCGTCCGCGTCGCGGTGGAACCTCGCGACGGACTTGGGCGCGTACTTCAGGTGGCGGGGCGTTGTGAGGTGACCGTTGCGATTGTGGATCCTGCTGGCAAGGTCATGGAACTCGGCCATCGTTCTATATCGCCAGGAGAATTGCGTGCATCGTGGCGCGCCGCGTTTATGGGTACGCACTACGCACTGGAGGTGCCGGTGCTCGTGCCGGCCTCGGCACCACCCAAGGTCGCCTGGACCGTGGCGGTCGCGTGTACTGACGGTTGGACGGGGCAGACCTTTCGAACCTCGGGTGCGGTGGCGGCGCCTCGGGAGTGATGGGTACTATGACCTTTATGAGTTCTGCGAGTGCCCGTCGATTCATGGTGACTTTCTTGGCCGTCGGCCTCGCGGGGGTCTCATTGACTGCAACGGGCTGCACAAAGCCGCTTTTCCCCGAGAGTGCGCCGCGCACGCAGTTTGAGAAGTTCGACTCAATGCGGACCGGGGCTGCCCCCAAGGATGAGCCGGATGTGTTTGGCACCCCCCAACCAGCCCTGCGCGCCCGGTTGGCGCCAAAGTCTGCGGAATCTTGAACGAAGGGGACGGACTGCGCCGATGAATTGGCGGGAGATGCGCAATGGAACGCGCGAGTCATAGTGAACACGGACGTTGAGCACCTCGGAAACCTCCACCTCGCTTCAAGCGCTTCTTTACAGAGCGTTTCGTCTGATCTTGCGTCCGAAGATCGACCAACTCGGGCACCACTGCCGCGATCTTTGGTTGTGTGGGCAGCATTTGCTGTTGCCTGCACGATAAGCATTGGAATTCTGTGGACTGCTGCACCTGCACGTGGAGTCATCAGTATGCGCACTTCTCGCGATCTGCGCGAGCCGCCTGTGGCGTCGATCGTGCCATCAGTGGTGGCGATCACGCCGCGCATTGCGCCGCGGGACACACCGATGGCGCGCGATCAGTGGCGGGCGATCGTTATTTATGACAGTGGATCACCGGCGGGCGATGTTGCCGCACTTGAGCGTCGACACTTGGATGCTGGGCTTTCGGGGCTCGGCTATCACTTTGTGATTGGAAACGGTCAGGGAATGGAAGACGGGCAAGTTGCGGTGGGGTTCCGATGGGAGCGCCAGCTCGCGGGCGCGCACGCCAATGTGGCGATGCGTGCACCGTGGCCACTCCGGGCCCACGAAGCCCCGCTTTCATCCGAAGACTTGAATCGAAGAGCAATTGCGGTGTGTTTGGTGGGAAATGGTGAACGGCGGGCATTCACGGATCGGCAGGCCCATGAATTATTGAGTCTCGTTCGGGCGCTTCAGGCTGAGTTAGGAATTGGTTCGCAGGCCGTGTTCTTTCATAGGGAATTGACGCCGGGCGCGAGTGGTTCGGGCGGTTCTGGCCAATTTCAGCCAGAAACCTTTCGCGCGCAACTTTTGCCATAACTAAGCCGTTCAATACTCTCGGCAGAATCAACCGAAGTTTGTCCCCAAAGAAAATTCCGACCCAATCTGTTCGCCTACATCGGAATATTGCAGCGTATTGGTCGTTTTGCTACCCTGTTCCCGCTGTCTTGCCCCCATAAGGGTCACGTCTAGACGGCATGAGTGCCCACCGAGCCCCCACGGTTGGAGTGCTCTCCTTTCTGGAGAATCGGTGCACGGGGTGTGTTTGTCTGCGAGTAACTATGTTCATGTCCACGTCACCGACCATTCCCGCAGAACTCTTCGGCTACAAAGTGGTTGACAAGGTCGGCGAGGGCGCCGCGAGTGTTGTCTATGCCGTGATGGACCCCAAGTCCCGGCAAGTGATGGCGCTCAAGCATGTGATTCGTCGCACCGAGAAGGACCAGCGGTTCATCGATCAGATCGCTCAGGAGTACCAAGTTGGCTCCAAGCTTGATCACCCGAACATTCGTGCGATCAAGAAGTATTTAAAGAATCAGAAGTACATGATCGGCACGGTGCTTGACGCTGCGCTGCTGATGGAACTTGTGGACGCTACGACGCTTGATTTGAGCGCGCGTCCATCAGGCGTGAACATCGCCAAGTATTTCGCACAAGCGGCGCGTGCGTTGGCACACATGCATGAACGTGGCTTTGTCCATGCAGATATGAAGCCATCCAACATGATGGTCTGCGAGGACGGAACCGTGAAGGTCATTGACCTTGGTCAGGCGTGTGCACTCGGCTCAGTGAAGAAGCGGATTCAGGGAACGCCTGGATACATCGCACCGGAGCAGGCGCATCGGCAGGAAATTACTGCCCTCACAGATATCTACAACCTCGGGGCAACGCTCTATTGGGTGTTGTTGCGCGACGAAATCCCATGCGCGCTTCCTTCGCGTAATGGAAAGGTTGGAAGCGCGGTCGCTCCGGCCAGTATTCGTTTGCCGCAGCCATTGCATGAGCAGGATCCTCGAATTCCCAAGGAATTCAACGATATTGTCATGCACTGCATCCAAGTAGCGCCGGAAGCGCGGGCACAATCAATGGCAATTCTTGCTGAACGGCTTGACGCTGTTGCGGAGCATTGCCAAAAGACGCGCGCGGGTGCGGCTCTTGAGGGATTCCACTCCGACTCTGGAGCGCCTGATCGCGCGTACGACAGCCATCCATCGCGAGGCGGTTAAGCGCTATGGCCCCACGCGTCGCTTGCGATTCGTGGTTCGCTCGAAGTGCGGGGGTCGGCAGTCAATCAGTTGAATTTGGTGCGACAACTCATGCAGAGTTAGCACTGGCGTCACATATCCGCGCAGCCTGCGCGGTGGTGGTGTTTGCAGTCATGTTGTGCGATACACATGTGGCGATGTGCATGGGTCCGCCGGTGGCTCCGCGCGCTGGCGTTCGAGATTCTTCCAGCATGGAGATTGACTCGCCCGATGCGCTGCAGGCACTTGAGGTTCGAATTCGCGCACTTGCCGCGAAGGTTCGGCCAGCAGTCGTTGGTCTTGTATTTACTGATGACAAAGGCGTTGACATTGGCTCAGGGAGCGGCACGATTATTTCCGCCGACGGGTGGGTGCTCACGGCGGGACATGTTGCCCAGCAGCCAGGCCGCACCACCAAGGTGTTACTTGCCGACGGCACAGAACTGACAGGCGTCACCGTGGGTGCGCACTTTGGATCCGATGGCGATGTTGGGCTAGTAAAGATTTCCAATGGGGGGCGGGTGTTGCCTCTTGTTGAAATGGGCGAATCGGCGTCCTTGGCGACCGGCGACCCAGTGGTGGCGTTTGGGCATCCTCTCGGACCGGAGCGGTCTCCGTGGCGTCCTCCGCCGCTGCGCGTGGGGCGGGTGATCGGCCGCGATGGCTGGCGTCTAGCGATCGACGCTCCCCTGAGCCCGGGCGACTCTGGGGGACCAGTTTTTAGCCTTGATGGCCTGCTAGTTGGCGTCAATAGTGAGGCCTCTGAGCGACCGGATTTGAATATGGCTGCTACTGCTGAGAGTGCGAAGTCTCATATGGCCACCATGCGCGAGGGGCTTGCAACGGGCGCCTATCTAGCCGACCCGGCGAAGGATCCGATTGAGGTGGCTTCGAAGTCTCGTGGCGGTCACGGCGACGGGGATGGGCATGATGATGCCGAGGCAGATGGTGGTGACGCTGCACCTGATGATGGGCGCGATGTGCGCGCCGGTGACGCGGCACATGCGCGCAAGGAGCAGGCAGATCGGCACGCCAACACGTTGGAGATGTTGGCGGCGCTGACGGATCCATATGCAGATTCAATTGTCAACATCATCGTGGACTCGCGTGATGCCTGCTACGGTGTGGTGATTGATGATGAGGGGCATGTCCTCACCAAGGCGAGTGAGTTAGGAACAGGTGCGCGCCGAATCGACGTCCTGCTTGGCGATGGTCTGTCAGTGCAAGGAAAGCGAATTGCGGTGGACAATGCACTTGACCTCGCGCTTCTTGAGACCGGGATCTCTGATGTCACGCCGGTGCTGTTTGATGTTGCGGTGGAGCCCGAGCTTGGTGACGCGGTGATTTCAGTGGGGCGAGGAATGGCGCCGCTCGCTCTTGGATTTCGTGGGCTTGGGACGTATGTCTCCGGCGGATCGGATGGCGCAAGTCGGGCGTATTTAGGCGTTGCTATGCGACAGCCGACGAACGAAGAACGCGCAGCAATTCCTGGTGGTATTGGGCAGGTCGTGTCCGCGGTGCTGCCGGGTTCCGGCGCGGCGGAGGCTGGCATGGCGGAGGGGGATGTGATCCTGCGCATTGATGGCGTAGTTGCGGCAACACCGGAATCAGCAGCGTCACCGATCCGTTCACATGCTCCGGGCGAGCAGGTCAGTGTGGAATTTATGCACGGTGCCGAGCGTCGCACGGCGTCGATGCGGATTTTACGACCGCCATTTGGGGAGCAGCGCGTAGCGATGGCGGGAGGAGCAATATTGAGTCGGCGCGCCACCGGATTTGGCGAAGTGATTCAGCATGACTCGATTGTTTCAGCGCAGAACGTGGGTGGCCCGGTAGTCGATAGCCGTGGTCGCGTGGTTGGCCTGAATATTGCACGCGCGGATCGCATGAAGACTTATGCGTTGTCAGCAAAACGCGTGCGTGCGTCGCTTGATGGGATGTTGGCGCGCGTGAAAGCGGGTGATGTGATGCCGCCAGATGATCCGGCGGTAGGACTGTCGGTAGTCCAATTTGCAGCGGATGGATTCGCGCGCCTGACTGTGCGTGATGGTCGTGCTCTGGGACCAACCAATGCTGTGGTAGCGAAGGAGAAGGACGGCGAAAAGTTGATCGGCGGATGGGGCGATGCAGACGACGTGGCGGTGTGGAAAGTTCGCCTTCCTGCAGCTGGGCGCTATGACATCTTGCTTGATGTTGAAGGAGTGGCGGGTGGCAAGGTAGATGTGTTCTTTGGCGATGACTTGATGACTGTTGAGATTCCGCGTGGACGCGCGTTTGGGTTGTTGAGAGTGGGCGAGTCGGTTTCCAGTGTTGCGGAGGATTTGTTGGTGCGAATCCAGCCCTTAGGGCGACCATCCGGACCATTGATGTTGCTGCGCGGAATAGTGATTCAGCGCACGGATCAACTGCGTATGGCCGAAGCAGCCATGCCGCTCTTACGATGGAAGGACTTTGAGAGATACAAGCGCGAATGGGCGCGCGAAGAGCGGCGCAAAGAGCGCGAGGCGGCGCGGGAGAAGATGAAGTCAGAGATACAGGACAAAGTTGGTGCTGGCGCTGGAAATTCCAATAAGGAGCAAGGCAAACCATGAGCGGGATGAACGTTTCGGAGAAGTGGGATCGACGATTTTTGGAACTCGCAGTGCAGATTGCTGGCTGGTCGAAGGATCCGAATCGTGGGGTGGGCGCGGTGATCGTCAGTGCGGCGCGGCAGATTGTCGCTACGGGATTCAATGGTCTCCCGCGCGGTGTTGATGACTTACCCGAGCGTCTTGAGCGCCCAGCAAAGTATGACTTTGTGTGTCACGCAGAATTGAACGCGATCATTCAGTGCGCGCGCAACGGCGTGAGCCCGCTCGGTAGCACCGTCTATACGAGCTTCAGTCCATGCGTGCAGTGCACTTTGGCGATTGTGCAGGCCGGCATTGTTCGGGTGGTGACTTATGAGTACGGCGGTGATAGTGACGAGCACTGGCAAGTGAGCTTCGCGAAGGCGAAGGCCGTGATGCGTGAGGCCGGCGTGGAGTATGTGGCGTTGCGGAAGTAGCTCTACATGCGCTCGGGGGCTGTGATGCCCAAGAGTCCGAGCCCGTCCTTCATCACATGCTTGCTGATGGCGCACAGCCGCAGGCGGCTTGCGCGGAGGGCTTGATCCTCGCACTTCAGCACTGGGCATTGCTGATAGAAGCCGTTGTAACTCGTTGCCAGACCGTGCAGGTACGCGCATAGACGGCTTGGGTCGAGGTGCTGCGCCACTTCGCGCACGATCTGTGGGTAACGCAGCAGCGTGAGGGCAAGCTGCCGCTCGGCCGGCTCGGCCACACTGATGGTCGGGCGGGGTGGTGCGTGCGCGGCAGCATCAAGGGCCTTGCCAAGGATGCTTGCCATCCGCGCATGCGCGTATTGCAGATACGGACCAGTGTCGCCCTCGAAACTGACCATGCGGTCAAGGTCGAAGACATAGTCGCGGGTGACGTCGGAGCCAAGGTCTGCGTACTTCACCGCGGCAATACCAACAGCGCTGCCGATCGCCGCAAGGTCTGCATCGGACATCCCTGCAGTCGGCGCGTTTGGATCGCTTGCGCGGGCACGGACTTCGCGTATGCCTCGTTCAATCGCTTCGTCAAGCAGGGCCTTGAGCGTGAAGTTCTCACCACTGCGCGTCTTTAGCGGCTTCTTGTCAGCACCAAGGACGCTTCCGAATGGAACGTGGATGAGTTCCGCTTCTGTTCCATCAGGAAGTTTGTTCCAGCCAATCATTCGGATGGCATCGAACACGTCCTTGAAATGATCACGTTGGCGTGCATCAACTACATAGACAACGCGATCGCTCTTGAGATCTTGAACTCGGAATTTGCATGCCGCTAAGTCAGTAGTTGCGTAAAGAAATCCGCCATCGCGCTTGCGAATGAGCATGGGGCGTTCGCGGTCTGGGTAACGAACCACAATGGCCCCATCGTCCTCCACGCCGAGGCCACTCTTTGCGAATGCCTCCACTGCAGGTCCAAGTCGCTCGCGGAAGAAACTCTCGCCGCGGCTGTGCTCGTCGGTGAGCTGGACGCCTAGGACTGCGGCGCTTTCAAACACTTCCTTCATAGTGCAGTCGATGATTTTCTGCCACTCAGTCACCAATTGAGCGTCGCCCGATTGCAGCCGCACAAGCGTTGCACGCGCATCTTCTTGGGCAAGTGCGGCGCCGGTGTTCTGTGCCTCAAGCTCCGCAATTCTGTGAGGACCAACACGCGTTGCTTGCGCGGCAATCATGCCAGCGGCATCGTCGCGCCCTTCCATTTGCGCAGCGCGGTAGGCTCGATTGAGGTCATCGAGTGTGAGCGAATCAAGATTCGTACCTGCGCGGCGAAGTGCCGCAAGCGTCATGGCGATCGGCAGACCCCAATCACCAAGGTGATTTTCGCGCCACACTTTACGACCAAGTCGCTCGTGGACGCGCGCGATCGTGTCGCCAATGATGGTGGCGCGCAAGTGACCGACATGCATTTGCTTGGCGACATTTACTCCGCAGAGATCGACAGTGACCGCGTAAGTGGCAGTTGTTGGAGTGATGCCGAGCGCCGGCGAATCAAATGCATCAAGGGCAGCAGCAAGAGCGCTGCTCGCCAGATGGATATTCACGAAACCAGGGCCGGCAATTTCCGCCTTGTCGGCAATGCCAGTGAGCTCCGCGCGTGCCAAGACATCGGTGGCGAGTTGACGCGGGTTGGCACCGAGCTTCTTGGCAAGCGCCATGGCGAAGTTCGCTTGGAAGTCACCAAACTGCGGATTGCCGCTCGGGCGAATGTGCGGGTCCGATTCGCCGACTGGCAATCCAGTGACGGCGGCAATCGCTGTTCGGAGCGCACTGTCGAGTGCGGCCGTTGGATCGACGGATGGAGGAGAGGTGGACGCAGAGACGGCGGCGGGCATTCGGAGGAGGATAGGAGAAGCGTGAATTTCTGTGCTAATTGAACCGGGGTAGGCATTCGCTGCACATTTTGCTTGGTCCGGTAGGTCGATTCTAGAGTCACTAGTAGTATTCCCTGCATGGATGAGATCGAAGACCTAGCGGCCGAAGACAAGTCAGTTGCAGACCTGTTCGGCGAAATCATGGGTGAGCTTCGGCTTCTCAGCACGCTGTACATGAAGTCGCATCCTCCGGAGGTGACGCTGCAGCCAACGATCATCGTCAGTGAAGCGTTCGTGCGGCTCGCGAATCACCGCCCTGAGGAGTTCAAGAGCGAGGATGATTTCCGCGCAACTGCATCAGTGATTCTTCGGCAGGTATTCGCCGAGCGCGCCAAGAAGCGCATCGAAGAAAAGCGCCGTGCAGCAGAGGTCATGCAGGAGCGGCGAGCGCAGAAGGGTGCTGCAGACCCGGTCGTCGAACCGCAACTGCCGTCGTTTGAAGGTGCATCGCCAGAATTGACACTCGCCCTTGAGAACGCACTTGAAATGCTTTCCGAGGTGGATGATCGATCAGCGCGGGTGGCGGAGCTGAAGATCTTCGGGTCGCTGCCAATGCTCACTATTTCAACGATCGTTGGAGGCACGCTGCAGTCGGCGGAGAAAGACTGGCGGTTTGCCAAGGCATTCTTGCAGAAGCATCTCAAGGATCGCGGCGACATTTCGTAAGTACGAAGGATCGCTCGGTATAGAGGCGCTCCATAAGCTGTTCTGTAGTTTCCGCGAGTGGGGTGTCGATGCCGCATCCAGCGAGGTGCAGCATGGCAACCATTGAGTGGAAGTCATCGACGCTGACAAACTCTTGACCGATGTGCGCGGGGTGCGTGCCAGCAGCAACGCCATCGATGTCTGCCATGTTGTGGTAATTGCCAAGTGGTAGGCAAATACATGTGGATTGGTAGCCATAGCAGGCGAAGGCGCTCGCTTCGCAACCCCCGCCGGGCATGAGTTTCCGTTGCCATTTGAACCCGGGATTCCGCTTAGATTCCGCGCTAAAGAGATGTGCGAGGTGATTTGTGAGAGCGGGCGTAAAGACGCTGATTCGGTCGCCAACACGGAGGATCGCGCCGGCACCAATGGGCGAATCATTGGGGAAACTTCGGGAGTTCTCGAGGCAGAGGAGGCGCGCATCCTTTGGAATCCATGCATTGCGTGCGGCGTGAATGGCGCCCATGAATCCAACTTCTTCGGCAACGGTGAACAGCAAGCCGACATGGCCGCAATGGTCGACATGAAGCATTTCGCCAAACGCGCACAGTGCGGCTGCCACGGCGGCAAGGTCGTCGCATGCATCGGTGTGGATGAGACCGTCGCGGATTTCAGCGCGCGGGAATTTCCAACGCGCAATGCAGCCGGGCTGAAGCCATGCGGGAGCGGTCGGCGCAACATCGGGCGATTGACTGGAAGTCACAGCGAGCGCCGCGGTCACTTCCTTGAACGGCTTCGCATCAGCATTCAGCGATGCAATGACAGCATGTGCGCGCTCATTGCCGGGTCCGATCACTTCAATGGCAGTCCCGACAAAGTACGGGTCGTTAACACCGCCGCGAAATGACGCGTGTACGGAAGTGCCCTCGATGGACGTGACAACAAAGGCGGGGTGATCAAGATGCGCCGTGATCAACAGCAGTGGGGTCTTGCCATTGTGCCGGCGCTGGGTAATCAGATAGTTGCCGGCATCGTCGCGCTTTGTGGTGACTTCGGCAGCGCGCTCTGATAGCCACTGGTCAATGAACGCCATCACTTTCGACTCAAGCCCCGCGGCTGTGGGGATCTGCGTCACTTCCAAGAGGAGGGCTTCGCGTGCTGCACGGATTTCAGGGGTGGGGGTGATCATGTGGTGTCGAAATGGTATTGCCATCCCGGCGCCCCACTTCGCCTAACCTGTTCACCCTATGCCCCTGTGCCCGATCTCTGAGATTCTCGCAGACCTGCGCGCCGGCAAGGCGATCGTCCTCGTTGATGACGAGAACCGTGAGAACGAGGGCGACTTTGTTGTGGCCGCCGAGTTTGTGACGCCGGAAATGGTGAATTTTCTGACTCGCATCGGTGGCGGATATCTCTGCGTGAGTCTTGATGGCGCTACCTGTGACCGCCTGGATTTACATGCGCAAACCGCAAGTAACACCAGTCTGCGTGGCACCCCATTCACGGTGAGTATTGATGGACATCCCCGCCATGGTGTGGGTACCGGCATCAGCGCGAAGGACCGCGCAAAGACCATTCAGATGCTCATCGACCCGGCGATTCGCCGCGATGACTTTGTTCGTCCTGGGCACATTAACCCGCTGCGTGCGCGTGATGGGGGAGTTCTCGTTCGCACTGGGCAGACTGAGGGGAGCGTTGACTTGTGCAAGCTCGCCGGGTTGAAACCAGCGGCAGCCATTATTGAAGTGGTGCGCGAAGATGGTGAGATGGCGCGCGTTCCAGATTTGGAACGCATGTGCACGCAATATGGATTGAAGATGTGCAGCGTGGAGCAGATCATTCGACATCGACTTGGTGGTGAAGGCTTAGTGCGTCGCGTTGAACCGGTGCATGGCGCCAAGGTGGAAACACCCGAGGGAACGTTCACGCTGTTTGCATGGGAGAGTGAGATTGATGCGCTCCCGCATGTAGCACTCTGTTTGGGCGGAATCGGCGATCTTGATCAACGCGGAGTTGCAAAGGCACGCGTTGAACCGGTGTTGGTGCGCATGCAGCGACGAGAGATACTTTCTGACGTCTTTGGTGTGCGCTGGAATTCATCGGAAACCGCTGGGCAAGAGACGATTCGTGCAAGCCTGCGCGCGATCGCCAATGCAGGTGAGGGCGTGCTGGTTTATCTGCGCACCGAGGGCGCGGGAGTTGATTTGCCGGGTCGTCTGGCGCGCATTCGGCGACCAGACCGCGATGATGTCAATGCCCCAGACTTGACGCGCGTGGACGGCATCGGCGGCGGAAGCAATCCGATGGATGCGCGTCTTTTTGGTGTGGGCGGGCAGATTCTGCGGGACCTTGGTCTCTCCAAGTTGCGGATATTGACCAATCACCCGAAACCGATGCCAGGTCTGCATGGATTTGGGCTCGACATCATTGAGCATGTGCCAATCCCGGCTTGACCGAGGCGCGTATCGTTTGGCTCATGACATGTCTGAAGCAGCTCTTTCTTGGTCATTCGGTGAAGGTGGCAACATGTGCCCTGGCCGTTGTTTCGTGGTCAGTTGTTGCGCCGCCAGTGCCCGAGACTGAAGTTCCATCCGTGCCGAAGCAGCGCGTGCCCGATGCACCGAGTGCACCTGAAACGCAAGCATCACCGAGATTTGCAGATGCAGACGCACTGCTCGTCGCAGTTGAGCGCACTTCCGATTCACTTCGGGACTTTCGCGCGAATATCACACTTGAGACCACCGATGATGTCACGGGCGATACCGAGCGGCGCTTGGGGCAAGTGGTGTTCGTGCAAGACGAAGGAAAGCCGTCAACGCGACGGTTCGCTGTGGTGTTCGAGAAATTCATCGATGGAAGCGGTCGCATGGATGAACGACCGGTTCGATACATTTACGCGGATGGCTGGCTCACTGAGGCAGATTTCAAGCAACGCACGTTGGTGCGGCGGCAACTTGCGCGCGCGGGCGAGCAGTACGACCCGCTGAAGCCGGGCGAGGGTCCGGTGCCGCTTCCGATCGGGCAGCGTCGTGCTGACGTGCTGGCGCGTTTCGATGCATCGTTGGCTACTGCGCCAAATTCAGCGCTTCTTCTGAAATCCGCGCGCCCGATTGTTGGCGTACGTTTGAAGCCAAAGCCCGGCATGGCTGATCGAGACCTTGTGGAGGCATCTGTGTGGTACGACGCAGAATCACTTGTGCCGGTGGGCGTAGAAGCGCAGCGGAAGTCTGGAAAGACTGTGGTTTCACTGCGTGGGGCGACGATGAATGGCGGAATCGATGACGCGCAACGCGCGTTGCTTTCCTTGGGGTCCGAAGTAACGAATGGGTGGCGCGTTGATGAGCGACCGCTAGCAGCCGCTCCTGGCGCAGGAAACATGCCGTGAACATGACGCGCGCACAATCGCCGCGCGCATCATTGGTGCTGCTGCGTGGTTTGGCGTTACTCGCGGCGATCGTGTGCGCGCGCTTCGTGCATGCGCAGGCCGTGCCGCCCAAAGTGGAACTATCGCCGGCAGTTCGCCTTGCGCTGCAGAGCCCGGCCATTACCGATTCTGAACGCGCGGCACTCCGCTTGCGGCACGGCACATGGGACGAAGGTGATCTGCTTACGCCTGCTGATCGGGCCCGGGCGGCGCTCGCTATTGCCGACTTCGACTCTCCTGCGCTTGCTGATCCTGCCGCTCCTGCTGCAGTCCGCGCAGAAGCAATGGTTGCAGCAGGGCGACCACAAGATGCACTCTCTGCAGTCGAAAGTTCCACAGATTCTCGAGGTTTACTCATGCGCGCGTTAGCACTTGATGCGCTTGGTCGCACGGCGGACGGCACTGCAGCCGCGCGCGCGGCAAAGACGGCAGGGGAGCGGGATGGCGCTACGCGTGATGAACGAATGGATGCCATCGAAGCCACCGCTTTGCTCGCGCGTTTGGAAGGTCGACCTTCGCGCGACTGGCAGTCGATGCTGGATGCACTTGCGAAACTTCGTGATGCCGATCAGCTCGATCCACGGCCTCGGCTGCTTGAGGGGCGATTTCTCGTGGAGAAAGAGCGATTTGAAGATGGCGTCGCTGCATTGCAGGAAGCGCTCGGTCGCGATCTGCGCAGCGGTGAGGCACTTCAACTGCTTGGTCGCGTTGCTGTCCAGACCTTTGACTTTGACGGTGCGCGTCAGGCGGCAACACATTTGCGCGCTATCAATCGCACCGATCCAAAGGCATCGCTCCTTGACGCGGAGTCTGCGCTTCAGTCGCGCGACGCTGCCGCTGCCATCGCCGTGCTCGACCCATTGCTCGCCCGCTTCCCGGGGCATCGCCAAGCACTTGCGTTGCGCGCTGCAGCGGATGGCATGCGCTTCGATATGACGGCGCTCGCAGCACGGCTTGCCGAATTGGATCGGTTGATGCCGGGCTCTCCATTGGGGCAATATGAAGCTGGAAGATTCTTAGCGCTCGCGCGGCAGTACGAAGAAGCGTCCACCGCACTTGGTGAGGCAGCGAAGCGTGCGCCGGGATGGAGCGCGCCGGTCGCGGAACTTGGTCTGCTTGAAATGCAGGCTGGCCGCGATGCGGAAGCCCTTAAAGCACTGCGCCTCGCGGTGTCTCTTGACGCGTTCGATCAGCGAGCGAGGCATAGCTTGACACTTGCAGAGGCCTTGGCGGACTGGAAGCACTTCGACGGGAAGCACTTTGTGGTGCGTTGCAAGCCGGGAATTGACGAGGCGCTTGCTGCGTGGATGCCCGCAGCGCTTGATGCGATGCACGGAGATATCACAGGATGGCTCGGGCATGTGCCTGGTCGTCCAACAATCATTGAACTGCATCCAGATCACAAGAGCTTTGCTGTTCGCATTACAGGAATGCCGTGGATTCATACGATTGCAGCAAGCACTGGCCCGCTTATCGCACTGGAAGCACCGCGCGAGGGCGCTCCGCAATTGCATCTTGGCACATTTGACTGGTTAGAAGTATTGCGGCACGAGTATGTCCACACGGTGACACTGGAGCAGACGCGCAACCGTATTCCGCATTGGTTTACTGAAGCACTTGCCACACACTTGGAAACGCGACCGCGTTCATGGGACAGCGTGTTGCTCTTAGCGCAAGCATTTGATTCGGGAACACTCTTTGACCTCGACTCCATTAATCAGGCATTTGTGCGGCCAAAGAAGAAGACAGATCGAACACAGGCATATGCGCAGGGCGCGTGGATGGTGGAATTCATTGAGAAGCAATGGGGACGCGATGCGATTCTCAAGTTGCTTGCGCTGTACCGCGATGGCACAGTGGAGGGCACGGCATTTGCTGATGTACTTCAGGTTGATAGGGCGGAATTCATGAAGCGCTTCGGGGCGTATGCAGAAAAAGATTTGCGCTCCTGGGGCATGCTGGCCGAGCCGTCAATGGCGATGATGGTTGATGAGGTCCGCGCGGAAACTGGCGCTGCAGAAGGAGCGGTGGAAATTGATGCTGCGCGGCTTGATGCGCTACTCGTCAAATATCCGGCGCATCCAGACCTTCTGGAGCTCTGGCTGCGGCGACGTCTGAAGGGTGATCCTGCCCCCGACGCCGCAACGCTTGAGCGTTTGGCTGCCTACTCCGCCCGTCGCCCGATCGACCCATGGCCGCACCGCGTGTTAGCCAAGGCGGCACTGGCAGCTGGTGACTCGTCGGCGGCAGTGCCGCATCTGGAGATGCTCGACAGTTACTCCGATAATGACGCCAATTTTGCCATGGAACTGGCACGCATAGAGCGGGCGTGGAAGAATCTGCCTTTGGCGCTTGAACATGCCACCAAAGCGGCGAGAATTAGGGCGTATGACCCTGCGGCACGGGAATTCGTGGCCGCAATTGCCGTTGAAGCAGGAGATTTGTCGACCGCGCGGTTGCATATTCAGGCGCTGACGTTGTTGGAGCCCAATGTCGACCGGCATCGCCAGCGGTTGGCGAAGGTGGATGAAATGATTGCGAAATTGCCTGCGAAAGAAGCACCAGCCACGCGAACGAAGTGAGTTCCTGATTCGTAGTACAGGCGATCCGTTCAGGTGAATAGCGCGACGCGTGCGAACGACGCGTCCGGCACGAAAAGAGCGACCGTACCCGCCAGCATTGAATCGACGCATGATTACGAAATTGCAGAGACTCCCTTACCAATGGCGCTCCGCTTGCGAATTGATCGCAGTGGCGACGTTTGCGTGGATCGCGCCAGCATCGCATGCAGAGATCGTCTTTGCTGAACCCGACTTTTATGTTGAGTGCACTCCGTCGCACTATCCGACACGCGCCCGGTTGTTTGACATGGACGGCGATGGGAAGAAAGACTTGGTCCTACCTGGCCGAGATATTGCAAAGTTACTCAACTGGTGCGCTATCAATGCAGATGGCACCCCGGGCCCATTGCAGACCATCGTTGTTGATGGTCAAGTTGATGATGCAATCGCCGCCGACATCAATGGTGATGGTGCAGATGAGTTGGTGCTCGTGATTCGTTCATATTCAGGGCGATTGCAGGTGATGCGTCGCGCTGCAAGCGGACTCATGGGGGCAGCGGAACTCATACAACTCGATCGTGAGCCGAGGTCAATCGCCAAAGGCGACTTTGACGGCGATGGTGATACTGATTTCGCAGTTTCCTGCTTTGGGAGTGAGCACATTGAGATCCTTATCAATAGCGGTACCGGGAACTTTGTCGTCTCGCAGCGCATCCGAGTAGACGGATGGAGCGGAAGTTCCCCGGGGCCGCAAGATGTACTCGCTGGTGATTGCAACGCCGACGGTCGCACTGATCTGGTTGTAGGGTGTATCGGAACGCGGCGCTTCGATGTGTTCTTTGGGCAGGCGGATGGGACCTTTCGTCCGCCAGTTTCTTGGCTTGCACCAGACTTTCAAAATGTTTCCCAGCCGGCAGTAGTCGCCTTCGATATTGGTGATGTAGACGGTGATGGGGACTTGGACATTCTTGCGCCACTCTTGTCCACGGGACCTGCGCAGCCTTTGGTGATTTTTCGCAATGACGGCGCAGGCGGATTTGGAAGTGCTGTAAAGGCAGGAGAAATAGCGGGCGGCTATCACTGGGGTGCGCTGCTCGCGGACTTTGATGGCGACGGCGACCTTGACGCTGTCACAAGCACAGCGCTAAGCGGAAACATATTGGTGTGGCGAAACGACTCTACGTCGGCAGGCATCGCGTTCGCGGCGGCAGTTTCACTTGATTACTCCGGGTTTGCACGGCACTTTCTGGCAGTGAATATCGATGGCGATTGCGATCTTGATCTGATCGAAGCTGATATTGCGGGTCACTATGCGCTTGGTTATCGAAATCTCCGCAGTTGCGGTGGCGGTGCATTTACTAGTGAACATCAGAAGGTGACGAAATCCGAGCTAGCGGTCGTGGCGACGGAGTACCCCGTTGGTGATTCCCCGGCGTGCATCATTGCGCGCCAATTAGCAGGATTTGGTCCTGATCCGGGCGCATTGCCTGCCACAGCGTCGCTCGTTCCGCCGCCCGCATGCGGGCCGAGTGGCGGCGGTGGTCGATGCGATGAGGTGCATGCGAATCCGGGCTGCTTCACCACGCCGTGCTGTGATGCAGTGTGCAGCCTGGCCCCCGATTGTTGCACAGTGAAATGGGATCAAGTGTGCGTTGACCTTGCCGACGCGGAATGCAATGGTCTCGTATGCCCTGCATATGGTCCATGCAATGTTGTGCACGCAGATCCTGGCTGTGAGGATCCGGATTGCTGCGGTCGTGTCACGCCTCTTGATGGATACTGCGATGGCGCAACGTGGGATTGGGTGTGCGTTGCCCGAGCCGCTGCGTTGTGTGGCCTCCCGCCTTGCACGATCACCATTCCTATCGGCGCGCGACCAAACGACGAGATCTGCTATCTACACACAAATGACGGCGCCACGCGATTCGGATTCGTCTCGCAATTGCTAGCGGGTCAGACCGTTGCGGGGTCTTGCACCACTGGTTCACCGCGCGATACAGATTGGTACGCACTCGGGGGCAGCACTGGCTCACGAGACATTCGCCTTACGCTTGATGCGGAATTCCCTGCCGAATTGCACCTGATGCGCGGACCCATGAGTGGTCCGCTGGAGACTCGTACGATCATGTTCGGTGGTCGATGCGCGCCAATTGTGCAACAAGCAACGATCATTGGTGGACCGTGGTATGCGGTGGTTACATTGGGGATGGATGTTGGTCCAATTCGAAGCGGCGAGCCGTGCACCGAACCAGACCCCGCAAATCCTCCGCCACCCGATGATCCGCCAGTGCTTCCAGGATTTGATGGAAACAACTATTGGCTCCGGCATGATTGCCTCTCATGCCCTCCGCTAGCTGATCTCAACCAGGATGGGTTTGTAAATGGCGCAGACTTGGGAATTCTGTTGGGTGTGTTCGGAACACCGCACCCGCGTATTGGCGATCTGAACTTCGATGGGCAGGTGAATGGTGCGGATCTAGGGCTGCTGCTGGGGCTTTGGTCGCAAGCAGGGCCGATCTGATTAACCTCAGTGCACCCCTATTGTTGGATTTTCTGAAGATTCGTGCTAGGTTTCCCTTATGACCAAGATGCTGTCAACCGCGATTGTCACTGGCATTCTGTTCATTGCCGGTAGTTCCGCCAACGCGACCGAGACGAGATGGAATTGCACTGTTGCACCGGCGAGTACCTACTCGCAACAGACGCTTATTCAAATTCCGCTTGCTGGTACTTGGATTGGAAATTACGTTGCAGTCACCAACGAAACCGGCACGCGCACGCTGCCCGGCCTCTTTGGTGGCTCCGGCAATAACGCGATTCCATTCTCATCCACGGTGAAGCCAAAGGTGAACATTACTAATACGCACCCAACGGGAGCGTTTCAGTTCGGCTTCAATCCAGCAACAGGCATTGTTGATGTCACGAACCTTATCGTCGACACGCTCGCTGGTCAGACCGGAACGATCAGCACATCGATGCTCCTCACTTACTCATCGTTTCACACTGTGCAGCCAACGTCGACTTTCATTGGATTGACCAATGTGGATATTCCGGTTGATAGCGGATCATTGACCGCGGCGACTGCCACGCAGTCTGGTCCTGCGATTGGTGCCGCAACACCGAATACGGACGGAACATGGGCGTTTGCCGTGACCGTTCCAGTGACGGTATCAGTGACCGGGACGGCGCTTGCGCAGCCATTTACCAATAGCGCGCCCGCGGCAATGGCTTTGACTGGGACATTCACCATCGTTGGCAACACCATCAGCCTCACGTCGCAGGGTTCCATCAATGAGACGGTGCCAGTTCCCGCGCCCCCGCCGTTGGTAAGTGCGCCGTTTGACCTCCCAACCATCTTTCCTTCCGGCCAAGTGGCGCACCTACTCATCAGTGGCACGTTCTCCGATGGAACAAGCGCCACCGTTGGAACTTCCAGCTTGGTCATGAATGGAATCCCCGCCCCGATCGTTGGCGATATCAATGGCAATGGGGTTGTGGATGGAGCCGATCTGGGATTGCTGCTTTCGGGTTGGGGTCAATCAGGAGCAACGGATTTGAACAACGACGGCACCACGAATGGTGCGGACCTTGGTTTGCTTCTCTCGCATTGGGGTTGAGTTCGCCGCAGCGGTCAGGTTGGCAGCGCCGACCACGGCAGATGCATCAAATCAACATTTCCTCCGCAGAGGACACACACGGTGGGGGTGTTCATGCTGCCCCCAGTACGACCAGCGAGGATTGCCGCAACACCCACTGCTGCGCTTGGCTCAATGACCAACTGGGCGCGCGTGAAGATGATGCGCATGGCGGCAATGATCTCGTCCTCAGAAACCAGCGCAATGTCATCCACAAGATCTCGGATGACGGGGAACGTGAGTTCACCAAGCGATGTTCGCAGACCATCGGCAATAGTCACGGGCGGTCGTTGCGGAGCACGCCTTCCGGTGCGCTTCGACTCGGCGGCATCACCGGCGAGTTCTGGTTCCGCGCCAATGATTCGAATGTCTGGTCGCAAAGCACGAGCAGCGATCGCCATTCCGGCAAGCATGCCGCCGCCGCCGACGGGAATCACCAGCGTGCCGGCGTTCGGAATCTGCTCCAGAATTTCCAGTGCGATTGTTCCCTGTCCAGCCATGACCCATGGGTGGTCAAAGGGGGGCACCATAGTGGCCCCAGTGCGCGCCTGAACTTCGGCAGCCATCGCCTCGCGCTCTGCTCCAGAATTTCCACAGGTGACCACATGCGCGCCTGCTCGCACGACTGCTGCGCGCTTGGATGGCGAGGCGTTTTCAGGCATAACGACGTGAGCGGGCATGCTTCGCTCCGCCGCTGCTGTAGCAAGCGCTAATGCGTGATTGCCTGAACTATGAGTGACTACGCCGCGCGGGGCATCCCCCTCCAGAATGCTGCGAACCGCGTTGGTTGCGCCGCGAATTTTGAAACTACCGGTGCGCTGCATGGACTCGCACTTCAATACCACTGTTCGCCCGGTTAACTCTCGCAGTGCATCACTGTCGATAGCTGGCGTTCGCCACACGTGCGACGCGATCCGATCGGCTGCCGCAGTGACATCCGCGAGAGTGATTGCGTACGGGCTATCCGGCTTACTCATGGCGTTGCTTGCGCGAGTTGTTCGCGCCGCCACAGGATCCAACTTGAGTCTGGAAGCGAGTGCCCCATCTGTCGGAACATGAATGAAATCTGTGCGTTGTGATACAGCGCATGTGTTGGCAGTTGCACCAAGACATCGCGGGCGAGCTGGCGGAACTCTTTGCCATCTCGAACGCGGATGATGACGCGATTGCATTCGGCGTCCGTCAATTGATGGAGATATTCATCCCACCGCCCGCGGATCAACGGCCACGCCGTCCGAATCGCGGAGATGGTTGGAAACTCCATTGGAGAAGCCATTGTTGCGGCAGCATTGCCTTGAAGAGCGCCGATCCAAATCCGCTCCGCTCCAATTAAGTGCGTCAATGTGCCGTGAATGCTTCCACATCCAATCGGAAATTCCCGTCGGAAGTTGGCTTCAGGCAACGCTGCAGCGGCATCGAGTGTGCGCCCGGTGAGCCAACGCATCCAAGTGTGCGTTTCACGAATGAGTGCAATACTGTCCATGCGACAAACGATAGCCGCAATGTACGTACCCGCGCGTCAAGCACCTTCGGCGCAGCATCACTCCGCGTCCGCAGTGCCCCATGAGAAGTGTTGTCGATACAACTTTCTATGGATGGAAATCTGAATCTCGTGAACACTAGGCGTTGCGAGAATTTTCGTTCGCAGTTCGTCAAAGTGAGCGTCGTCGCGGACGTGGAATTCCGCCGCAATCTGGAACCGCCCGCTCACAATGCTAAAGAACGATAGTTCTGGCAGCTTGGCAAGTTCAGAAGTCAATTCGCGCGTGGGGGTAGTGGAGACGATGTTCACGAGTCCAAAGAGACTCATCCCGATACGCGTTGGATCCGGGAGTGTGATGACACGGACGATCTTGTCGCTCATGAGTTTTCGGAATCGATCAGCTGCGCTCGTAGGCGAAATGTTCGTGCGAAGTGCGATGTCAGTGAATGACATGCGCGCATCCTGCTGGGCGTGGCGAATGATTTGTCGATCAGTGCGATCGATGTTGCGAGGCTCGATCCCCGCGATCGGCGATGGGTGGCCACGTTGCGCGTCGGCAAACTCAAGGACAATATGTAGCTCGGAGTCGTGGATTAATCGGTTGGCAACAATGGCACGATCGATGAGCGAGACCATTTCGATCGAGTCGCGCGCTGTTCCGTAAACAATTAAGTCCCATACTCCTAATGCGGCACTGATGTACGAGAATTGCGGGTGCGCTAAGAGGCTCGCCGCGGCTGCATCGGTGCTGCCATTGACGCGGAGGTATGCGATGAACTGCGTTTGTAGCCCGAGGAATTCCGGCGGCACGAAGCCAAGTACTCGAACCGACTTCTCTTCAATTAAGCGCGCAAGGCGCCGGCTGACATTCGCCTCTGAGATGCCAGTTTGTTGCGCGAGTTCGCGCCCAGAGGCGCGACCATCAAGTTGCAGGATTTCAAGGATCTTCCGATCCGCTTCGTCGAGAGGTGGAAGCGAGGGGTCTGAGTAGCGTGGTGGGCTGCGCAGCATGGTGTTGAGAGATTGAGCAACGGGTCCACTACCAGGCGCGAAACTCGCCCGCGATTGCGGACGCTGCGCTGACCCCCGGAATTTGCTTGCACTTGATACGAATGCAAGTGCTCGAAATGCCCCCACTGGATCTCTCCAGCTCCCCGGACGTGGAATGCTGTGACCATCAACCGACACCAATAAACACCAATGAAACTAATCAAATCTGGCGCCGCCACTTCGCGTGGAGACGTTACTTAGACACGCGAAACGCCCCTATCGGACGTATGCGAAAGGCACTTGAATACTATGCTTGTTTGGATAAATGTCAAATTTAGAAGCGAAATAGCCTTGATAATTGCGCCGTTAGGCGGGGCCTGTAACCCACGCAATTTGAGCCTAGGCATAGACTTTAGTCATTCGCTCGGGGCGCGGCCGCACTGGTGGTCCGCTGAGAAGTACCCGCGGAACCTGACCCGGTTCGTACCGGCGTAGGGAAGCGAGTAGCAGTTTCCGCATGCACGCGGGTTGCTATTCATCCTCATGCTGGTTTGGCTCGCGGTGAGTGTCGCTTGACCACCATTTCCATGAGGATGAACACATGATTAGCACTGCAACTGGACACGCACTTCCTCTTCATGGGGCATACAACCCATCAACTGATGCGCAGGGCACAACGCCTGGAAGCTTTGCGCGGAGCGCTGACATTGGTGGCCCGTTGGCCTTCAGTTCACCCGATACGCCCGGGATGCCTGCGCCAAGTAGTCAAACAGCGTGGGATTTCTTGCCGTCAGAGTGGTCATATACGCGCCTGTCCGCGGCACCAACGGGTGGGACGCCCGCTGCTGCTCATGGTGGATCGCATAGTTCGGTGGACTTTGTCAGCGCGCGCGGTGAGTGGATGCGCGTTACTCACCCCAAGGGGTTTGTGCCAATCACACAACTCGAGAGTGCGCGGCTTGGCATCATCACCGCGCAGATGCGTCGCGTGGCAGAGCGCGAGCCGCACCTGACCGCTGTACAGGTGCGCGACGAGATTGCCGCTGGTCGCATGGTGATTCCCGCGAATATTGCACACCTTGGCTATGGACTTGATCCGATGGCGATCGGGCGTGCATCGAAGACGAAAATTAATGCCAACATGGGTGCGTCCCCGGTTTCAAGCGGGACGCATGAAGAGGTGGAAAAGCTGAAATGGGCCGAGAAATGGGGCGCAGATACGGTGATGGACCTTTCCACCGGCGGCAACCTTGATGAATGCCGCGAAGCGTTGATTCGCAATAGCACGGTGCCGATCGGCACTGTCCCGATCTATTCGATGATCATTGGGCGCAAGTTGGAAGACTTGGACGAGTCCATGATTCTTGAGACGCTTGAGCACCAGGCTCGGCAGGGTGTTGACTACTTCACTATTCATGCTGGCGTGCTGCGCGAGCACTTGCCATTCATCAAGCGGCGCCTGATTGGAATTGTCAGCCGCGGTGGGTCGCTACTAGCAAAGTGGATGCTGGTGAACAACAAGCAAAATCCAATGTATGACGGTTGGGAGCGAATCTGCGAAGTGCTGCGCCGGCATGATGTCACCTTCTCAATTGGTGACGGGCTTCGGCCTGGTGGATTGGCAGACGCAACGGATCGTGCGCAGTTGGCAGAGCTGGAGACCATTGGTGAACTCACCGAGCGCGCGTGGCGCATGGGCGTGCAAGTAATGGTTGAGGGACCAGGGCACGTTCCGTTTGATCAGATTGAATTCAACATGAAATTGCAGCGCACGCTTTGTCACGGCGCGCCGTTCTATGTACTTGGTCCGCTCGTGACAGACATCTTTCCGGGCTATGACCACATCACAAGTTGCATCGGCGCCACTGCCGCGGGCTATCACGGCGCCAGCATGCTTTGCTACGTGACTCCCAAAGAGCACTTAGGCCTGCCGAAGAAGGATGACGTGAAACAAGGCTGCATTGCCTACAAAATTGCGGCTCACGCAGCAGATGTTGCGCTCGGCATTCCAGGCGCGCGCGATCGTGATGATGAACTCACCAAAGCCCGCGCCGCGTTGAATTGGGAGAAGCACTTTGAGTTGAGCTTTGACCCCGACACAGCCCGCGCGTACCACGATGAGGACCTTGATGTTGATACAGACTTTTGCGCCATGTGCGGGCACGACTGGTGCAGCGTGCGCATCAGCAAGGAGATTCAAGAATTCGCCAGCGGCAAGGATGAGGAGTACCAGCGCGGCAAGCCGGTGAAGAGTGCTGCACTGAGCGCGGAGCAGCAGGAGATACTTACGAAGCGCGGCGTATTGAGCCCTGACGAGATTCACAAGCTTGCTTCTAAGACGCGTAAGGCAGTAGGCGCTGAAGAGGGCAAGGCAAATTGCCACAGCGACTATGTTGATCCCAACGCGGCGAAGGAAGTTCAAGGTGCCAAGTTGGTGCAATTGAACACTGCTCCAGCGCACAACCTTTCAACCCATGACTCGGTGATTTGATATTTCATCGCGAGCAGCCGATGTCTCTCAGCGCTGACTAGGCGGCAGGTCTTCCGCGCAGCCAGTTCGACTCTTGGCATTGATTCGGTCGCGCTAGGACTGCGCTTATGGTGGAAGCGACATCAAAGGCGGCGCGCGGATTGCCGGCCGCACTCGACGCCATCCGCATGCGCTGTAATCGTTGCGGGTCAGCGATGATCGCTGCCGCTACGGGTCCAGCATCGGCGGCACGAGAAGTTCGAACAGCAGCGCCGATCGCAACCAGCATGTCCGCATTTCGCTCTTCTTGGCCTGGAATTGGCTGCAATAGCACCATTGGTAGTCCTACGGCGCGCGCCTCGGTTGTGGTGAGACCTCCAGGCTTGCCGACCATCAGATCTGCTGCCGCCATGAGTTCATGCATGGCATTGGTGTAACCAAGTACGCGCAATTCTGGACCTGTTAAGTCGCCGCGACTGCGCTGCGCTTGCAGTGCGGCCATGGCTGTTGCAAGGGGAGCGTTCTTCCCGCACACCACAACGATGGTGCAGTTGATGCTTGTGGCTATCAGTGATTGCACTACGGTTGGGATGTCGCCAAGTCCATGCCCGCCACCACAAACCAAGATCATCGGTCGACCGGAACCTGGCGCGGCAAATGACCGCTGATGTGTCATGCAGAAATGCGGGTCGATGGGTATTCCGGTGATCTCAACTCGTGTGGGATCCATTCCGCCAGCGATTGCAGCGGTGCGAGCGGCGCGACTAGCGACACAAGTGATATCGACGCCGGCTTGTAGCCACACCGCGTGTGGATGTTCATCAGTAACGACAGTTACCACGGGGGCGCTCAATTCCCCGCGGATTCGCATTCTTCCAAGGAGTGCGCTCGTGAGAAAGTGGGTGGATACAACTACATCAGCACTGTGAAGGGCAGGATGTGCTCGAAATTTTCCCATTACGGTGTCTTCAAAGCGGTCGAGTGCTGGTCCGAGTGTTCTCCGGTCTCGGCGCGGAATATCCGTGCTGTTATAGACAGCACCGACGATGCGTGGTGCGTGGCGGATGGCACGAAGGTAGCCATCGCGATACACGCTGCTAAACCACCGCGGCGCGTGTTCAAGCGCCTCGATGAAGGTGGCCTCAGAAAGTTGCCCTCGCGCCCGCAATGCGTCATGTATGGCGACTGACGCCCGCGTGTGTCCACATCCGACCGAACTGCTGCAGAATGTGATTCTCATGGGCGTCATCGGGCTCATAGGACGGGCGGCGAAATTTCGGCAGTCAGTATGCATGTGCACCGTCCTCGGTGATGATGCTGTGTTCAGGAATATTGATGGTTTCGGGATGTTCTGATGGGTCAGGCTTCCAGCCAGCAGAGCGCAGAAGGGCCTCAACATCAATAATTTCGAGGCGCCCATCCGCGTGCTCGACGAGCGCCGATGCGCGCTCGATCCAGTCGCCACAGTTGGCGTAGATCAGTCCGTCTGCACGCTGTTCAATGCGCGGTTCGTGAATGTGTCCGCAGATCACACCATCAAGTGAGCGCCGCTTCGCCTCATCAGCCAGAACTTCCTCAAACTTGGAAATGAAAGTGCAAGCACTCTTCACCTTCTTTTTGATCGTCTGCGAGAAGGACCAGCGACCAAGGCCAACGCACGACCGTATGGCATTGGCGATGCGATTTAGTTGCACTAGATAGTCGTATCCATAAGTGCCAAGCAACGAAAGTAACTTTGAATGCTGCACAATGAGATCGAATTCATCACCGTGGCACACGAGTAGTTGTTGACCACTGGCAAGGCGGTGGACCGCTTGCTTTGCAATGCGAATGCCAGCAAGTTCCGTGCCCGCGTATGGGCGCAGAGAGTCATCGTGATTTCCTGGGATGTAAATCACTTTCGTTCCGTGGCGAGCGAGCTTTAGAAGGCGTCGTATCACCTGATTGTGAGTCAGTGGCCATGTCCAACGTTGACGGAGTGCCCACATGTCGACGATGTCGCCGACGAGGTAGAGCCGTTCGCATTGCACTCGCTTTAGAAACGCTGCGAATTCCTCGGCGCGTGCGCCGCGAAATCCCAAGTGGACATCGCTGACAAAGACGGTTCGGTAGGCGAACATATTCGGTCCTCCCTTAGAAACCGACCAAAGCCTGGCCGCGGCGGGAGGCGCGATCCATGCGATCTCCCAACCGGATCATCGGTTGTCTCTATGAACATTTCGTGAGGTAGATGGCCTTCTAAGCCAAGTCTGAACAAACCATGGCAAATTCAGTGCTTCATGGCCAGTTCCACCTCGTCCGCGCTGCGAGGTATGCCCGTGGTAAGCACCTCATGGCCAGTAGTGGTCACTGCCACATCGTCTTCGATGCGGATCCCAACAGACTCCTTGGGAAGGTAGATGCCCGGCTCAATGGTGATGACGGCGCCGACTTCAAGCGGCGCGTCTGGGGAAGCATCGTGCGTCTCGAGACCGAGATGGTGGCCCATTCCATGGATGAAGGCGTCCCCAAAGCCAGCGTCCACAATGACCTTGCGGCCAGCGGCATCAATGTCAGCAAGCGTTACTCCGGGCTTTACTGCAGCAATAGCGGCTGCTTGGGAGCGGAGCACCAAGTCATAGAGCTCGCGCTGGCGTGTCGTGAACTTTCCAGAGACAGGCAGGGTGCGCGTGACATCCGCTGAGTAGCCCGCGTACTTCGCGCCACTGTCGAGGACCACCAAATCGCCGGCAGCCAAGGCCCGATCATTGGCGTGGTAGTGCAGGACGGTGGCGTTAAACCCACCACCAGCGATGGTGCGGAATGCCAGCTCCCGGGCGCCGTTGCTGCGGTACGCATGCTCCACGGCTTCTTGTAGATCAAACTCGTTCATCCCCGCTCGCATTGATTTCATTGCGGCTGCAAAGCCAGTAGCAGTAATGCGACCGGCTTCCCGTACGCATGCAATTTCTGCTGCGCTTTTGGAAGCACGCATCTTCACCAAGAGATCGCTGCGGTCGGTGATTTGCGTTCCTGGTACGCGCTCGGCTTGCGCGCGCAGGATGGCGAGGTCCGCCGAGACTGGTGTATTCCAAGCAGCAAGCGGCATGAGGCATGCAAGGGAACGCGAGCGTCGCGTTGCTTCTAAGAGAAGCCTGCTCAGCATTCCAGTGCGCAGCACGGTGTCGAAACCAGTGATCGTTCGAAGTGCTCCACCGAGTTCATCGCGGAACCCGTCCCACTTCTCGACCTCGGGGTTGAGTGGTCGCAAGAGCAAGGTGGCGCGCTTGGATGGCACTGGATTCGTCGGATCAAGGAACAGCATCGCGCCTGGTTCATCAGTGATGCCCGTGAGGTACTCAAAGTGCGCGTGTGGTTTCCACGGATGGTGAAGCGACGGGTCCGCGTCGCCAGCAAGTACTAAACCTGAGGACTGGCCAAGATCGGCAAGAAGCCGGTCGCGGCGAGCGCGGAATTCAGCGTGCGTGATTGATGGCGCTGCGGCGGCGTTGCTCATGCCGCGAAGGTTACTTGGCTGAGTGTGCAGTGTCTCCGTCGTCGGGACCCCAAACGCGGTCGCGAATCACCACAAGGAGCGCATAGAAGACCGGCACAATGACCAAGGAAAGTAGTGTGGAAACGGCCAATCCGACCATAACGGTCACGCCGATCGATCGCCGCGCGCTTGCACCCGCGCCAGTAGCGATTACCAAGGGCATGACACCCAAGATGAAACTGAGCGCGGTCATGAGGATCGGTCGTAGGCGTAGTCGTGCCGCGTCCATAGCCGCTTGTACTGGAGTCAAGCCTCGTTCTGTACCTGCTTTGGCGAATTCCACAATCAGGATGGCATTCTTTGCGGCTAGTCCGATGAGCATGACCAACCCGATCTGTGCATAGACATCAAGTGGCATCCCGGCGACTCGCAATCCGCCGACTGCTCCGAGAACTGCGAACGGAACAGCGATGACCACAAGAATCGGAAGCGTCCAGCTCTCGTACTGTGCTGCCAAGAATAGGAACACCGCGATGATTGCCAATGTGAACACAATAGGAGCAGCGTTCGCCGAAGTTTGTTCTTGGAAGACGATGCCGGTCCATTCGTACGTCATTCCTTGTGGAAGGACTTTGTCGCAAATCTGCTCCATGAATGCAGTGGCGTCTCCGGAACTAATCCCCGGTGCGCCAGCTCCATTGATGGCAATGGTATCGGTGACGTTGTAGTGGGTGATGTTGTCCGGGCCAGTGGTGGTGCGCTCATGAGCGAACGCAGAAAATGGAATCATTTCCCGCGCGTTGTTCATCACGTAGAGCTTGCCGAGATCCTCAGGTGCCATGCGGTAGCGCGCATCAGCCTGCACATAGACCTGATAGACCTGATTGAATCGATTGAACTGATTGACATACGCACTTCCGAAATTCAGCTGCAAAACAGCGAAAGCGTCCGCGACTGTGACGCCTAGTCGCTGCAACTTTGCGCGATCGATGTCGAGCCAAACCTGGGGAACATCCTTCTGGAAGAAGGTGGAAACGCCAAGCAACTTGTCTGGGTATTTCCGCGTCTCGTTCACTACATCCATTGCCGCCGCATACAGCGCATCGGTGCCGAGACCAGCGCGGTCGATCAATTGCAACTGAAATCCACCAACCGATCCGAGTCCAGGAATCGACGGAGGATTGAAAGGGAATGCCATGCCGCCAGGAATGGTCCAAAGAAGTGGCTGCAGCCGTTGCACAATGGCGCTCGTCGTGTGTTGCAGGCCCTTCCGCTCCGACCATGGCTTCAGTACGGGAATGAGCACGCCGCTATTGGACTGCGGTGCATTGGCGATGAAGTTGAGACCATTGATCTCAATCACCGTATCAACCTCTGGCTGCGCGGCGACGATCTTCCGCGCCTCCGCTGCAACGGCGTTGGTTCGATCCAGTGGTGAGCCCGCTGGCAACTGATAGGCAACAAAGAAATAGCCGTTGTCTTCATCAGGAACGAACGCAGTGGGTGCGGTGGTCACTAACCAAAGTGCGGCCGCGATCGCAACGACAAAGATCACCCCAGCCACCACCCAGCGTCGAATCAGCCAGCCAACGGTGGACTCGTACGCCAGTTCAACGCCGTTGAAATTTCGGTTGAAAGCACCGAAGAAACCACGATCAGCCATCTTGCGTGGTCGGAGGAAGATGGCTGCAAGCGCAGGGCTCAGTGTCAGTGAATTGATGCTGGAAAGAACCACCGATATGGCGATGGTCATTGCAAACTGGTTGTAGAGCTGCCCAGTAACACCGGGCATCAATGCTGCGGGGACGAACACCGCTACCAGTGAGAGCGTGGTTGCAATGATTGGTCCGGCGACCTCCTTCATCGCGGTACTCGCGGCGCGGTACGGATCGGTCTCGCCACCCTCAAACTTACGCTCGACATTTTCCACTACCACGATGGCATCGTCCACCACAATGCCGATCGAGAGCACGAGACCAAGCAGCGTGAGCGTATTGATGGAAAATCCCATCGCCAGCATCACTGCGAATGTTCCAATGATTGACACCGGAATGGCAATCATTGGGATCAGCGTCGTCCGGAAACTCTGCAGGAAGACGTAGATGATGATCAGTACAAGGAGCGCAGCTTCCCAGAAGGTTGAAACGACTTCTTCAATCGACGCCCGGACGAACTTGGTGGTGTCGTAGTTGATCCGGTAGTCAATGTCCTCTGGGAAGTCCTTCTTCAGTGACTCCATCGCCGCAGCAACACCCTTGGCAATCTCAAACGCATTGGACCCCGGTAACTGGAACACGCCGAGCAGGCCGGTTGCATCGCCGTCTTGCTTGCCAACAGTTGTATAGCTCGCTGCACCAAGTTCTACACGCGCCACATCCTTGAGAAGCACAGTGCCTTTGTCATTGCTGCGCACCACGATCTGCTCGAACTCTTTCACTTGTTCGAGCCGACCCAGTGTGTTGACTTGCATCACAAACGCTGGCACGGTGGTGATGGGAGATGCGCCTGTCTGTCCGCCGACAGCCTGGCGATTCTGCTCATCAATGGCCCTGTAGACATCCTTAGGCTCAATGCTCAAAGATGCCAATTTCGGCGTGTCCATCCAGATTCGCATGGAGTACTGGCGCAGACCAAAGTTAGAAACCTGAGAAACGCCCGGGATGCGCTGCAGGGTCTGCACAATATTGATGTCTGCGTAATTCGCCAGGAAGTCAGCGTCGTAGGTGCCCTTGGGCGAACGCAGGCCGACTACCTGCACAAAGTCCGTTGACTGCTTGCGGACAGAGATGCCTTGACGTTGCACTTCTGGGGGTAACTGTGGGATGGCAGTCTGCGCGTAGTTCTGCACATCAACAGTACCGATGGAGAGGTCATACCCAACAGCGAATGTCACAGTGATCACAGCGTTGCCGCCGTTCACCGAATTGCTCGACATGTAGATCATGCCGGGCACGCCGTTGATTTGACGCTCTAGCAAGCGCGTCACGACATCCGAAGTGGTGTCCGCTGATGCGCCGGGATAGAACGCGGAGACCTGCACGGTGGGCGGGGTAATTGGCGGGAACTGCGAGACCGGCATGATGGTCATTGACAACCCACCAGCGATCACCATGAGCAGGGCGATCACCGTAGCGAAGATGGGGCGCTTGATGAAGAAGTCGATCATTCAGCGGCCTTGCCCATACGCTTTTCGATCTTGCCTTCGACAGCCTGCAACATCGCCTCGGGCGAGATTGTCTGTGAGCCGTCATGGAGTTTCTGCATACCCTCGGTTACGAGCGTCTCATCGGCGCCGAGGCCTTCGGTAATGACGATGCCTGCGCCGCCTCGTGGTCCAGCCTTTACAACCTTCTGATGTGCCTTCCCCTCGGCGTCCACCACCCAAAGGGTGGCAGCGGCGGTTTGATACGTCAGCGCGCTTTCCGGTATGGAAATTGCATCTTTGAGTTCGGCCACTTGGAGTTTGACGGTGACATACGCGCCGGGCGCCATCATCAGATCAGTGTTTGGAACTTCAATTCTCGTGCGAATGGTTGAGGTTTCGCGATTGACTGAGTTATCAATAAAGACCACCTTGCCAGAGCGCGTCCATGCTCCGCCTGGGAGTGATGCTTGCGTACTTTTGTCATCCGCAAGCTGCATGCGACGCAGCGCAGGAATGTCGGAGTCAACTGGCTCAAATTCCACCCAAAGCGGATCCATCTGCCGCACGGTGACAAGCGTGGTTTGTGGCGTAACGGATGTCCCCGCGTACTTGTTCGTTGCACTTACCTGACCTGCTACCGGACTAGTGATTCGCGTGAAGGACAGATTTAGGTTCGCTTCATCAAGCGCAGCGTGGCGTGCGTCGAGATTCGCCTCCGCAGTTCGCTGGTTCGCCAGCATTTGGTCGAACGCCTCTTGGGAGATTGCTGAAACTTCAACGAGCGGGCGATTACGCACCACCTTATCCGTAGCGTTCTTGAGTTCCGCCTCTACTACGGCAATATCAGCCTTGGCCTTCTCAACGAGCACGCGGTACGGACGTGGGTCAATGATGTAGAGCATCTGCCCATCAGTGACAGACTGTCCGTTGCTGAAGCCCTGAGTATCAATCCATCCGCTCACGCGCGGGATAATGTCAACGGTGCGCACGCTCATGGTCATGCCCGGGTATTCGCGGTGGATTGCCACATCGCTTACCGTTGGCTTGGTGGTGCGCACGGGCGACGGCGGCATGCCGGCTGGTCCCTGCGGTGCGCGGGAGCATGCGGCGGCAGCGAAGATCAGCGTAAATGCTGCAATAAATCGAGTCTTCTTCATGTTCGTATCTGTCTGCTCAGCCATTTGAGCGGCCAGTAGCTGGGCTGCTTGGCGCTAGGAAGTCATTTGCGGTGGGGGTTGGATTGAATCGCTTTACATCCTCGACAGCGGTCGGCATTGGGCTGTTCTCCCAGCCGCCACCGAGCGAGCGGTACAGCTCAACGCAGTCTTGTGCAACTAAACCTTCAGCTTGCGCGAGTCCGTTACGTGCGATCACCGATGCTTGTAAGTACTCGATGAGCCGAGCAATATCGATCGTGCCCGCGTTGTACTGCATGAACGCCAAGTCGTAGGAAGCGCCGATCTCTCTTGCGCTGTCAGAGAAGTTTCCACGGACGGCTCGAGCAGCAGTAAATGAAGTGATCGATGATTCCACTTGATTGATGGCAGTCACTACGGTCAGCTGGTAGCGCAGCAGTGCATCAGCAGAGCGAGCCTTCGCTTGCTTGACGCGCGCTTCAGCCGCCCCGGTCAGGATGTTCATGAAATTCCAACTCATCGCCGGCGTGATGCCGTACGTCATGTTCTTGTTGACGTCGGTGAGATCACTAAAGTTCGGCGTCTGGATGACGAAGTTGCCAGTGAATGTGAAGCGCGGCAAGTATCCAGCTTCGGCTACGCCGATCTCGGCTGTCGCAGCCTGAAAGTTGCGTTCTGCGGCCTGAACATCAGGGCGGCGCATCAGCAGTGTTGATGGAATGCCCACCGCAATCGGCATATCCACCGAGGGCACTTTGCCATCGGTTTCCACCATTGCGCGCACGCGTTCGGGCGTTTCGGCTAGCAGAATGCAGAGTCCAGAAAGTTGCTTGGCGATCATGCCGTCAAAGCGAATGGACTCAGCCAATGCCGAAGACTGGCGCGAGCGAACCTCGCCGAGTTCCACTTTGGACCCTGCCTGATAGCGAACCTTCTTCTCGATCGCACCGACCAATTTGCCATAGCCCTGCGCAAGGTCTCGGTACGCCTTGCGCTGCGCCTGGAGTTGTCGAATGGTGACGTATGCCTGTGCGACCTCGGCACGGATGCTCACGAGCGCGGCGCGGTAGCCCGCGGCGCTCATTTGCACGCGCGAAACACCGGCCTCGATCTGCCGGCGGACCGCGCCCCATACATCGATTTCCCAAGCAGCCGAGGCGACATTCCACTCCCAGTTGTTGAAACTCTGATTCAGTGCATCTGGATTTTGGATACCCAGCGCGTTGCCGTTGATTAACCGGTGGCTGTACGCAAGGCCAGTATCCATCTCTGGGAATAGTTTGGAGAAGTCAATGGTGTACTGCGCGCGGTATTCCTCAAGTGCAAGAAGTGTGCGGCGCAGGTCAATGTTCTGCATGTCTGCGCGCGAGACGAGCTCATCGAGCACCGGGTCTTTGAAATTTTGCCACCAACGCTCGCTGATTGGCTCGGTCACTGCAAGAGCGGCGTCGCTCTTGGCAGTGAAGTGCGGCTCAACAGGAACGCGCGGTTCTTGATAGTCAGGCCCAACTGCGCAACCGCCTAGAAGTGTCGCCGTGCTTGCGATCACAGAGGCCCACAAAGGGCAGAAATTCAGGGTAAGGCGCATTGCGCGGAGTGTAGCCGCGACAAGGGGGTGATTTACGCGTTTACGGGTAGCCGAACGGGGTCGAGCAGTCGCTGCGCATAGGTATTCATGGCATCTCGCAACTGATCAAAACTATCGAGTACGTAAAGAATCGGCTGGTAGTGATCGATTTCGAAACTCGTGTTGCAAACCGTCTCGAGGTCAAAGGGTCGACGATCGACATCCTTGGAGTCCAGCGCGTGGGCGCTTTCGCCGGGGCTCGAAATCAATCCACTTCCGTACAGTCGATTGCGCCCGCTTTCGCGGATGAGACCGAATTCCACCGTGAACCAGAACAGTCTTGATAACCGCTCGACATGGCGCGGGTCATCGGTACTCGCCGCTGCCTTGCCGTAGGTTTGCAGGAAGTCTGCAAAGACTGGGTCTGCGTGCAACGGCACATGGCCAAAGATGTCATGAAAGATGTCCGGCTCGGGCAGGTAATCAATGGACTCGCGCGAACGAATCACAACAGTGGTTGGAAATTCACGGCGCGCGAGGCAAGCAAAGAACGCCTTCGCAGGAAGATAGCCAGGTACAGCCTTGCTTTGCCAACCAGTGAGTGGCATCAAGAATGTATTGACCGACTGTGGACCCTCGAGGTAGGGAATGTGGTCGCGCACCAAGTTAATGCTGCGTGCTCCACGAAGGTAGACATCGCTGGCGTTGGTAGCTAAGTACGCCATCTGTCGGTCGTAGAGCACGCGCCAAGTTTCCTGGTTCTCCTCGGTGTAGCCAGCATAATTTTGCTTGATGTATGCCTTAGTAATGTCGGGGAAGCCGGGTTCGCCGTAATGGTTGGCGTACTCCTGAGCAGCCTTGCCTTGCGGGCCATCGATCATCGCGTGGTTCAGATTGCCGGACATGCCTTGGCCCATCGGTAGTTCCCTTCGTGTTCGTCTGAATGCTGGCTTATTGCAGTCTAGGCGGGCACGCTCTCAGAATGAAGTCGTTAGTTGCCGGCTCGCTCTACCAGCCATGGCTTGACGCCATTCACGGAGGAAATGGCGGGAATGGCTGAAATCCTTGCTATTCCCAACTGGGCGCGCGCGTCAATGCCCCATGGATCAACTCCCACTACTTTGGGGTCAATGAGCAGGTGTTCGCCTGAGGCTCGGGCGGCACGAATGACCTGCTCTTGGCAGGAGGTATTGAGTTCCTTGCAGAGGGCGCCTTCATGGGCGGCAAATGGATTCTCGCGCATCAGCGCTTGGCCATCGATGAAGTAGCCCTTGTAGCGAGCAGCGTCGATCTGGATGCGTGCCCATCGAACATCCGGCGGCTCACCGTGGTAGATGCACCAGCGATCGCAAATGGCGCCGTCTGGTCCATTCTCATCGATTTGCTCAAGGGTCACTTGTAAGACCAGCGCGTCATCGCTGTCATCAGGAAGTTCGAGAACGGTGTCTACCGAACGGAGCATCGCCACCATCACCGACGCCACTAAATGACCACTTGGTGTGGGCGCGACGCGGATATCCACGCGATCCTCGCCGAAACGGATCTTCCCATGAAGGTGCGCACGCATGAATTGGTAGGCCTCGTCGGCAATCTCGTCGGTCATTGCATCGAATCCTAACTTCTAGCGGCGCGCGCCGTAGGATTCCGCCCGTGACTCACCTTTGCGTGTCCATTTCCGTTGAAGCCCCGGACGAGATCAATACCGCTCTTGCCGATGCGCGTCGTGCGGTCGAGCATGGCGCAGACATGG
Organism: Planctomycetaceae bacterium; assembly: GCA_947474065.1. Taxonomy (GTDB): domain Bacteria; phylum Planctomycetota; class Phycisphaerae; order Phycisphaerales; family SM1A02; genus UBA966. The sequence goes on along the minus strand of CANJHD010000005.1, from coordinate 20,945 downwards.
TGGAGTGGCGGGTCGATGCACTGGCGGAGTGCGAGAACGCGCTGCACCATGTGCGAACGCTTGTGCGCGAATCACCAGCGCCGTGCATTGTGACCATCCGCGGCGCGCGCGAGGGCGGTGATTGGTGCGGCAACGAAGCGGATCGCGTTAGCTTTCTTGAGTCGCTGTGCACCGCTGATGGCGAGCCTGCGCCAACCTATATTGACTTTGAACTTGCCGATGCGCAGCGCAGTGCAAATTTGCGGCAGAAACTTGAACTCTGCGTAGCGCATCCCGGCCAAGTGCGCACCGTTGGTACGCGATTGATTCTGAGTGTGCATGATTTTGAGGGGCGACCCGCGTCACTCCTTCGGCAATGGACCGCGATGGCGGAGAGTGATGCATGTGCCGTTGCGAAAGTGGCGTGGCGTGCACGCAGCGTCCGCGACAACATTGAGGCATTTGAGTTGCTTGCTACCCGCGTGAAGCCAGCAGTAGTGCTCTGCATGGGCGAACCTGGGCTGATGAGTCGCGTCCTTGCACCGAAGTTTGGCGCATTCCTCACCTTCGCTCATGCCGGTAATGATTCCGATGCGCAGCGCGCTGCTGCAAACGCAGCGGGCACCGCACCTGGGCAAGTGTCCGTTGAGGAGATGGTCAATCTTTACGGGTTTCGCAGTATTGGTCCTGCTACTCGAGTATTTGGCGTAATCGGTTGGCCAGTCGGTCATTCGCGCAGCCCGCATCTTCACAATGAATGGTTCCGTGCGGCGGAGCGTGATGCAGTGCTCCTTCCTATGCCAATCCCGCCGGAGTACGAACACTTTAAGGCGACGGTCGCCGAGTTGCTGGCGTTTACGCCGCTCGATTTCCGTGGCGCATGCGTAACACTTCCGCACAAAGAACATCTCGTTCGCTTTGTTTATGAGCACGGCGGACATGTTGATGCGATCGCAGCGCGGATCGGCGCGGCAAACACGCTGTATCTCGATTCTTCCGGTGCATTGCATTGCACTAATACAGATGCGCCCGCCGCAGTTGACGCTCTCACGCATGGCATGGGCATTCAGCGCGCGGAACTTCGTGACAAGCGCATCGCCGTGCTTGGTGCGGGCGGGGTTGCTCGTGCGGTTGCTGTCGGATTAGCCGATGAAGGCGCTCGTGTTGTGATCTTTAACCGCAACGAAGATCGCGCGCGACGTCTGTGTGCGCAACTCCGAGAAGGTCTGTCACAGCACGGAAGTGGCGCGGAAATCGCTGCGCCGGGCGGCGCGAATGAAGGTCGTATTGTGGCAGGCCGTGCCGGTGAAATAGGCTGCGGTTGCTTCCATGCGATTGTCAACTGCACGCCGGTTGGTATGCAAGGCGGATCGGACCCACAGGGCAATCCGCTCGCAGATGATGTGCATCTTGATGACACAATCACGGTGATGGATACCGTTTATACACCTCGCGATACTCCGCTTATTATCGAGTCACGGTCGCGCGGCGCACGCACGGTTGATGGCTGGGCGATGTTTATGAAGCAGGCGGAGCGACAGTTCCGCCTGTGGCATACGGACTAAGAAGCAACGTCAAGTAAACCGCAGCGCTGCATGATTACTCATGCGAAGGAGTGGGTCTATCGATTCGTTCTGCGTCGATGCGGAATGCGTCGCGCGCCGACTTTGGAACTTCCCACAGCGTGAATCGGTCCGACTGTTTCACAATCTGTGATTCGCGCGGAATCGCAGCGACGGACATCGGTCCGCGACCGCCCGCGCCGGGTGGCCCACCCGACCCGCGCCGCGCCTCCAAGATGTAAAGACGTTCGTACCGATCAAAGTCCGCATCTTTCAGTGTTCCCCAGCGTGCGTGCGTGTCCATGGCGAATGCAGCCCAGAATTCCAAACCATGTCGCGCAGCAACGACAGCCTGATCACCGGGTGCAATATCCGCGCGCCAAGAACGCAATTCTGCGAAACCGACGTCGTCCACGGTTTGCATGAGCCGCCCGTGCCTGCTTGCGTTCGCATTCACGATAAGTACTGCCGCTGCAATCACGGCTACGGATGTTTGAAGTATCTGCCACCCACGTCGCCGCGGTACACAAAGCAAGAACGCAGCTATGCACGCGAGCGGTACCGGCTCCATCAGCGCGAGCCGCATCATTTGGTCACCGCTCAAGAGTGGACATGCGAGGCACGCTGCCGTAAAGAGCAAGCCAAACAGCAAAGCCTCATCGGCTCGCGCGTCCGTGCACTCCTCCGCATTGGTTCGACGAAGCGAACGCGTCGCCCATGTCAGGGCTGCAATGCCGACCGCGAGTGCAGTGATCCAGGCAGCGCCCATCCACGCGCCACTGATCGGTGGACCCGGTGGTCCGCGCATACCTCGCTGTCCACCAGGTTCGCCGGGTCCGTGCATATCACCGGGTCCACGCATTTCACCGGGTCCGCGCATACCTCGCGGTTCTTCGGGTCCACCCATACCTCTCGGCCCACCGGGTCCCCGGGGTCCATCTGGTCCCCCCGGTCCACCCGGTCCACCCATCGCTCCCGAGCTTTCGCTTTCGCCAGAAATCAGCTTCGCGGGCAGCTTTATGACTGCTTCCGCCTTACCTGGCGCTATCCACCACACTGCACCAAATAACACCCCGCCAACGACTGCAATTAGCAGCGCAGCGCGCATTGCCTGCTTCAGTGAGATCCCACAACGCACCGCCCACACGACAAGCATGAGCACACACCCAAGCGCCGTTGCGGCACACGTGCCCGCATGCGTGAGCGCCGTGAGAACGAGCATGACGATGGCCGCTAGCCACCAGTGCAGTGAGCGGCGACGATCGATCGCGCGCATGGCAGTCCACGTGCATATCCATGTGCTTGCCATGAAGACATATGCCATCGACTGTTTCTCAAAGTCCCCGACCATTCGTAATAGCGGTGGACTGATGGTGAGTGCAAGACCAACCGCGACTACGCTCGGAATTGCGCTCCGTGTTCCGCGCCCAAAGATCCACGCAGCCATGAACAATGGAATAGCCGCCAACGGCTCTGCAACAATGTCAACAACGCGTGAAGCCCACAGAGTTGCAGTGTCAATATCCCAACCAAACATCAGCATTGTGCATTTGGCAAGTACTGCATCGCACAGAAAAGTAAGCGGCACATCGGACCACCGAAGTGCGCCTCGTTCCAGTAGCTCCCGAGCTTGTACCGCGTAGTAGCCAGCATCCATACCTGCGGGCACAGCACCGCGAAAGAGCATCGATCCGCGTACGAAAAACGCAAACGCAACAACGGCCACAAGGGCGATGCACCACGCCTGGTCGCGAAACATGGCGAGCGGCGAAGTGCAGCGCGTGAGGTGATTGGTGGCTGCTTCGGTTTCGTGGTCTGTACTCATCATGCATACTTCGCTTCGTGTTTCGAGAGTGCCTTTTTCGGTCTTATCTTCCACTTTCATCTCCACCTTCCGCGTGGTGTAGCAAGTGATTGCCGGCCGCACGAGCCGAGGGACGGACTTGCTTCTCGTTTCAATGTCACGGCGTGGATATCCTTCCAACCCATGCTGACCTACCGCACTGCTGGCGAGTCTCACGGCACTACGCTTCTGGCGTTGGTGGAAGGGCTTCCCGCCGGGCTTGCTGTTGATACCGCGTTCATCAATACAGAGTTGGCGCGCCGTCAGGGTGGCTACGGCCGTGGTGCAAGGCAGCGAATCGAAACTGATCAAGTGCGAATTCTCACCGGAGTGCGTGCCGGAGTGACGCTTGGTTCGCCAGTAGCACTTGAAGTTCCAAACAGGGACAGTCGGCTCGATGACGTTGAGAAGACTCCGCCATTCACTCGTCCACGGCCCGGTCATGCAGATCTGGCGGGCAGTCTGAAGTGGTTGACCCTTGATTGTCGTGGCACGCTTGAGCGTGCAAGTGCGCGGGAAACTGCAGCGCGCGTCGCGGCTGGCGCCCTTGCCCGGGTGTTCTTGCGCGAGTTTGGAATTGAAGTCTTTGGATTTGTGAGCGGGGCTATTGATGCCACATGCGTCATGGAAGTAGATATGGACACGTTGCCTGAACTGCGTGCAGCTCGTGACGCAAGTGACGTCTACTGTCCAGACCAAGAAACTAGTTCGCGGATCATCGACCACATTCACAACGCGAAGGTTGAAAAAGACACGGTGGGCGGACGTGTGGAGGTTTATGTACTTGGCGTTCCACCCGGTCTCGGTACGTGTGTGCAGTGGAATGAGCGGCTTGATTCTCGCTTGGCTGCTGCAGTCATGGGTATTCAGGCGTTCAAGGCTGTTGAGATTGGGATGGGTGCTGACTGTGCGTGGCACTTCGGTAGCCAGGTGCATGATCCGATCGAATACGACGGTTCGCTTTCCGGAGAGTCGCATCTTGGATTTACTCGCCCCACCAACAATGCCGGCGGACTTGAGGGCGGTATGACGAACGGCATGCCACTGGTAGTTCGTGGCACGATGAAGCCAATATCAACACTTCTGCGCGGTATGCCAAGCGTTGATTTAACTACTCATGAATCAGTGCAGAGCCAGCACGAACGCAGTGATGTCAGCGCAATCGCTGCAGCGAGTGTGGTGATGGAGAATGTTGTTGCATTCGAAGTGGCGGCAGCATTCATGGCTAAGTTTGGCGGCGACTCAATGGCCGCGGTGCGCGCGCACTTCGACGCCACTATGCAGATGGCTCGTGCTCTCCACGCGAAATAACGGTGGTCATCTCGCTCAGAGAGAAGGTTTCTCATGGCTGAAATCAACAGTGACATTCTTGCGGGGAACGATGCAACGGCGTGCCTTGAGGCGGTCATTCGCATGTTCAGTGCCGATACCGGCACACTGCATTTCTTGGGCGCGGATGGCATGCTTCATTTGGCGGCGCTGCACGGCGCAATTCCAGCGGCAGTCATGGAACACATCCGCACAATTCCGATTGGTAAGGGCATGGCGGGCGCCTGCGCGGAGTTGAACGAGCCGGTCTCGTGGTGCAATCTGAATAACGACGGATCCGGAGTGGTTCAGTCCAGAGCGCGCTCAATGGGCCTCGCCGGTTCGATTGTTGTTCCTGTTCGGAATGGGTCGGTGCTCGTTGGAACACTTGGAATCGCTAACAAAGAAGAGCGGACTTTCTCAGAGGCAGAGACGGTCCTACTGATGGAATGCGCGTCATCGTTGGCGCGGTTCCATGAAATGCCTTGCTGAACCGCTGGTGAATTCCGGGTGGTATCGGTTGGTCGCGTTGAGATCAACGCATCTGCGCGGCAAGCCATGCGCGCGAGAGTGCTAAGTCTCGCTCTACGGTGGCGACTGAAACATTCAGCAATTTGGCCACGTTGGGGATGGTGATCCCGCCGATCGTATGTAGCGAGAGAGCTTCGGCTCTGCGCGGCGAAATCTGCGCAAGTTCCGCAAGCTTGTCGTGCAGCACATCAACATCAGACATATGGGTGGACTCTTCCGCAGGAGAACGCTCGCCGCGCTGTTCAACATCTCCCATTGGTTGTTGCTTGGTGCGCCCACCGCGCTTGATTGTCAGACGCCTGCGCCGTCGATCCGCGATGATGCGGACAAAGAGCATCGTTGCGATCGCTGCGAGATGGTCCTGGTTGACAACCTTCGTCTCTTGTTCAACTAGGCGGCGAAATGTCTCGCCGAGTAGAGAAGTGGGGCTAATGGTTTGCTGGCCAGTTCGGGCGCGTTCCGCGACGAGTTGGCGTTCGGCTAATGCGCGGAGCGCGTCATAGTGGTCGGCGACGAGGTCTGAGATGCCCTTGTTAAAACTCGGGTTATCGCCTGATTGGCGAGAGCTGCCTTCGCTACCGTTGTCCGTCCCCTGATTTCCTTGCTCGCCGGCGTGGTCATCGGCGTGCGGTGTGGTCGGATTCAGGTCGGTCGTGCTGCTCATGCTTCCATGTCCAATATTGCTTGTTCTTTCTCCTCCCCCCGGATACAACGCGCAATTGCGGGATATTGCCCTCAGTGAATTTTCCTGGAAGGCGAGAATTTTCTTCGATTCAGAGGCGTTCGATCGCTTTGCGCCGCAAAGCGTGATCGTTGCGAGTGCATCCACCTCAGCGCCGCCAACGAAGTGGTAGCACGAGTGTTGTTATTTGCACTTAAGATCCGATCTTTGGTCACTTCTTCAATCAAGAGCAGGCGACGCCGCTCTGTTACCGTGAGACCTTACTTATGTCCAAGAAGATTATTGCATCTGCCCTCGGCGTCGTTTCTATGGTGACAGGCTTTGGTGCCGGGCAGGCGGTATCTGTGCCAGCCCCCGCCAAGGATGGCAGTTTGTACTCCTTTAAGACCACTGCCCTTGATGGCGCGGCTGTGGACCTTGCTATCTACAAGGGCAAGGTCGTCTTGGTTGTGAATGTGGCAAGCCGCTGCGGATACACGCCACAGTATGCGGAATTAGAAACCGTCTGGAAGGAATTCAAGGACAAGGGTCTTGTGGTGATTGGCTTTCCTTGCAATGACTTTGGTGGGCAGGAGCCCGGCACTTCATCGGAGATTCGTGATTTCTGCACGAAGAACTATGGAGTGACTTTCCCCATGATGTCCAAAGTGCAGACCAAGCCGGGTGAAGGGCAGAGCGCGATCTACACATTCCTGAGTGCTGGCACCGGCAAGTTGCCAAGCTGGAATTTCGGCAAGTACTTGGTGGGCAAGGATGGCAAGCCGATAGCGTTCTATGGCTCAGGGGTAAAGCCAACGGGTGAAGAACTCCGCAAAGCCATTGAACAGGCACTTGCGACCAAGCCCGTATCCTGAGCGCATGCATCTGATTTCATCCCCCTTTCGCCCGCGCCCAACCATGGTGTTGGCTGTGTTGTTTGCTAACGCATCAGCCTTCGCTGGAACTCTTGACGACGCACTCCGGCTCATACCTGCTGACGCGGCGGGGGTGCTAGTGGTTTCAAACGTCAAGGGCGCGAGTGATGATTTGCAATTAGCGATTGATCGAATGGGGAAGGCTGAGGCAGCGCTTGGTGGGCGGCCTATCGACCTCTTGAAAGCTCAGGCTGGCATTGGAGCGGGGTTTGATGATCGCGGGGCATTCGTTGCTTGGGCTGCGCCGCGTGCGACGGGATTCACGAACATCGCCGCGTTTCCAGTGACAGACGCCGATGCATTCGTTGCAGCAACATTTACTGAAGCGCCGGAACTTGGTGCGGGTGCGATGCGCACACACACTGCGCCGCGGGCGGTTTGGATTCGCAAGACCCCAAGCCATGTTCTTGTTGCGGATGCGCCTGATTCACTAGCAACGTGGGAGCCCAAAGAGGGGTTCGCTGCGGTACTAGCCACGCGCGTCGGTCGGCGCGGGATGGAAATTATCCGAATGAGCGATTGCTTCTCATGGGCGTCAGCGCCGGTGATGAAATCGCTCGCCGATGTTGCGCGCAAGGCGAGTGAATTGGACATCACTGCTGCCAACATGCTGCCGCGTGGCAAGGAGCCAGAGGCGGCGCCGGCAGCCGCGCTTGAGACGATTGGTAAAGGCCGGGAGCGCGGGGCGCAGATTCTTGCGCAAGTGACGGACGCGGTATTCGCCATCGACTTTGATGCCCTTGCTGTTGGAATCCGCGCCTATGCCCGATTTGATCCCGAAGGTGATGTTGCCAAGGCCATACCTGCTGCCGACGCACAGATGCATGACGTCACCGCGTTGCTGAACCGTCTTCCAGACGCGGCGTTCTACGGAGCAGCGGGTGTTGACTTTGCAGCGATGGGCGGCGCGGCGCGCGTTCGTTCGTTCTTGGCAACAGTACCGGGTAGCGATCGGATCAATCTTCCGCCGTGGCTCGACACGGTGCAAGACAAGATTGATCAGGTGCAAGTAGCCGCGTATCCGAGTCGCCTTGGTATCGCTGTTGGCGGCGTCCTCAATGATGCGTCGTTCGTTGTAGTCACGCGAGACACGGCGGCGGTGAAGGGTGCACTCAAGTCGTGGATCGAATCGCAGACTGGTGAAATTGGCGGCATTCGCAGCGAGCCGACATGGGAAGAGGCGCGACAGTTGAAGGATGGTTCAACCGTCTCTGCATTTGCGGTGAAGGAAGTGATCATGGGTCCGGGTGGTGATTTCATGCAGCGGCTTGCCAAGCAGTTCATCGTGAGTAGTCGCGGCCTGCACGGATTTGCGCGCGAATTACCCGGCGCATTGGTGGTCACATACAGCCAGCGGACCGATGTGCTCGATCGTGCGTGTTCCGCTGCGTCAGGCACGAGCAAGAAGACCCTCGCTACGAACGGCATGGTGCGCGCGATGTCGCCGTGGCTGATCGCCGATGCGGATCTTGTGGTGTTCGTTGGCGTCGGACAGTTACTCACGGCGGCGCGACAGGTAGCGGAGTCGTTCCCTGGCGGAGCGGCAGACATGCTCCCCATCGCCCCCGAAGGTCTCGAGCCGATCGCCACAGCGGTCCGTTCGCGCGATGCCACTTGGGAGTTTGCTGTGGTGATTCCATCGGGCGTTCTTGGCGTTGCGTTTGATGCAGCGAAGTCGCAGGCGCGGCAATGAGTTCAGCGGCAGGCGGCGTGCTTGTGGCGCGCATGCACCGCTTTGTGTGGGGTGGTGGAGTGACGCCGGTGCTCATGGCGGTGGTGAACACCACTCCAGATAGTTTCAGTGATGGCGGGCTGCATCTTTCGGCAGAAGCAGCCATTGCATACGGACATAACTGCGTTCGTGATGGCGCGGGCATTCTCGATGTAGGCGGCGAGTCAACGCGCCCAGGTGCAACGTTGGTTTCCCCGGCGGAGCAAATCGTCCGCACTCATGCAGCGATCGCAGCGCTATCGCCTCATGTACCAGTGTCTATCGATACAACGCGCGCGGAAGTAGCGCGTGCAGCGTTCGCCGCTGGTGCCTGCATCGTGAATGATGTGAGTTCCGCAACTGATGACCCTGACATCGTTGACGCGGCTTGTGTCTTTGGCGCCGCAATTGTTCTCATGCATCGTTTGACAAAGCCAGATTCAGATCGATGGAGTACTGAGCATGACTCTCGTCGTACTTATCACGACGTAGTGCATGATGTCCGTGACTGGCTTGGTGCGCGCATCGATGCAGTAGTGCGCGCAGGTATGTCGCGCGAACGGATTGCCATTGACCCCGGACTTGGATTCGGCAAGGATGTGCAACAAAATCTAGCACTGATTGAACGGCTTGATGAGTTCGCGGAGCTCGGTGTTCCGGTACTAGTGGGTGCAAGTCGCAAGAGCTTTTTGGGCGCGATCACCGCGGAGACGGATCCTGCACGTCGTGATCCAGCGTCAGTGGCTGCGGCGCTAGTGGCTGCATCGAACGGTGCAGCGATTCTGCGCGTACACGCTGTGCGGGATCACGGACAAGCGCTGGCCATGTGGGCCGCATTACGCAGAAGAACATGACTAAAAAACACTCAGGCACTTGCCAGTGGTAAACGAAGACCAGCAAGCGCCCGAGGGGATCAATCGACGCAATGCATCGAGACTCCGAGTGTTGAATCAAGTACCGCGACGACGGCGTCTGTGGAGGCCGGCAACTCCAAGAAGCGCTATTGCTCCAGGGACTGGGATAGTTGTTCCACCAAGAATAAATGCCCCCGAGGTGCCGTCGGAGATGGGAATCCATGTGCCCCATTCCGTGGGCGTATCGCCGACAGTCGCGTATGCCCGCGTAGACGGTAGTGATCCATCAGCGACGCCGTCAGTCCATGCGAAGGCATCACCATCTGGATTGTTGAGGACTCCACCGATGGTGATCATGTAGTTGCCAGAGCCAAGTGTGAAATCACCAGACAGTGCGGCCGAGAGTTGGAATACTGGGCTGTAATCGGCTGGCGTGTAGTTGCCTGTACGCACCTGCGCGAATTGTCCGACCTGAATTGTCCAACTTTTGATAATCGGGAAGTTGGAATTTCCAGAATCTGTCCGCAGAATCGCAATCTGCATACTAGTGATGTTGCTGCTGAGCGCGGTTTGGTTCCACGGCGTGGTGGAGTTGAAGTACTCCGACGAACCCCAGAATGTGACATCACTAATAGTGGACGACTGTCCACTTCCGATACTGAAACTCTGACCAATCGCCTCCGAGTAGTAGTAACTTCCGCCGCTCTGCAGTGCGTCCGAGAATGTCCCGTCTTGGACGTAGCGGCCGGTTGTCTCGTCATACGTTGCTGGGTATGGCAGATTTTGAGCGATCGTGCCCGCTTGAACGAGCGCTGGACTTGATGCAATAACGATAAACACTGACGCTGCGAATGAACGCATAGCGAGACCTTTCCTTCCGTGATGACCGCTTCTGGAAATGAAACGAGCCGAGGCCGTTAGGCTAGGCACATTCAACGTAGCCCGAGAATGGGTGTGGGGCAACCCTAAGCAGGTTGATATTGCGGGAATCGAGCATATCTCTAGAGAAATCGTCCGATAGTAGTTCCCGTTGTGCGATTTAATGACCTTCCTCCGGGACTTTACCCGCCGCCCGGCCCCTTGCCACCCGGCTTCGTCATAGACGTGGGGTTCAGCAGCCGGTCGAGCAGTTTCGGCTCCACCATCTTGTTTCGGAGCACATAGGCGCGAATGGTCTCCCCGCTCTTGTAGGCCTCCTTGGCGGCCTTGGCAGCGTTGTCATAGCCGATCACGGGCGCCAGGCTGGTGACCATCATCAGGCTGCGCTCCACCGTCTTTGATGCGTCCGGGTGCAGCTCCAAGCCTTCGATGCACTTGTCGCGGAACATGTCGCAGGCGTTCGCCAAGAGATCGATGGATTCGCACAGGCTGTCAGCGATCATCGGCATGGCAACGTTCAGTTCCAGCAGACTTCCGATGCCGCCGAATCCACCCAGAGTGATGCATGCATCGTTTCCAACGACGCGGCACGCAACCATCATGACGCTTTCGCAGATCACCGGGTTGATCTTTCCTGGCATGATGCTGCTACCAGGCTGGGTGGCCGGAAGCATGAGTTCGCCAAGACCGCAGCGTGGACCGCTACCGAGCCAGCGAATGTCGTTTGCAATCTTGCTCATACTGACGGCGATCGTCTTGAGCATGCCGCTTGCTTCCACGACGCAGTCGCGCGTTGCCTGTGCTTCAAAGTGGTTGTCTGCCTCGGCAAATGTGATTCCGAGATCCTTGCTGAGAATCGCGCTCACGGTGCGCCCAAATTTCGGATTGGCGTTGATGCCCGTACCAACGGCAGTACCGCCGATTGGCAGGTTGCGCGCCAACACATCGCGGGCAAGCTCGGCGCGAGCAACGGCATAGGCAATCGCCGCCGCATAGCCGCCAAACTCCTGGCCAACACGGATGGGAGTTGCGTCCATCAAGTGCGTACGACCGATCTTTACATGCTTGTCCCACGCCTTGGCCTTGGCATCAAGTGCGCGATGCAACCGCTTGAGCGCAGGTACCAATTGTTCGTGGATCGCCACGGCACCAGCCACCTGCATGGCAGTCGGGAACGTGTCGTTTGAACTCTGGCCGTAGTTGACGTCGTCGTTCGGATGCAGCGGATCCTTGGAGCCGATCTTCTTGCCGCGCATGACACTTGCGGTGTTGGCAATCACCTCATTGACGTTCATGTTGGTGCTGGTTCCGGATCCAGTCTGGAACACATCAATCGGAAAGTGGCGCATCACTTGTGCGCGGCGGTCAGCGAAGTCTTCAAGCAGACGTTCGCATGACTCCACGATGTCGGTCGCCTTGGCGCGCTTTATCTCACCAAGCTTGAGGTTGGCTTGCGCGCAGGCACGCTTCAATTCCAGATAGGCGGCAATGACTTGCGGCGGAAGTGGTCGACCGCTCACTGGAAAGTTCAGCACCGCGCGCTGCGTCGTGGCGCCGTGTAGCAGGTCGTGATGGACGTGCATTTCGCCCATGCTGTCGGACTCAATGCGGGTGTTTGAACGGTGAGCAGTAGCGGATACGGATTTCTTGGTGCGCTTGGACATAATTGTTGGCTTGGTCTTTGGCATGGTCGGGGGTACGGCTTTGGGCATCCATCGTAGCGATGGCATGCGAACACATGGGGGCTGCTAGGCGGTTTACACTTTCGATGTGAGTCTATTAAATAATTCGATGACTACCGGGAATGCAGCGCCTCGCACCATGATCGTCGAGGATCTATTTCTTGCCGCGCTTGACGTTCCATCTGTGGAACGCCCTGCTTGGCTCGCCGCACATACGGATATCACTGCAGCAGAGCGTGCCGCCGCCATGGCGATGGTTGTGGCCTTCGAGTCGGGCGCCGGCCGTGTGAACGCGGCGATGGGCGCCATGCGCATCGAGTTGAGCGACGCAATGGCGCATGGCGACGGTAGTGCTGGCCGGTACGTGCTGTTGCATCGACTTGGCGCAGGAGGATTCGGTGAAGTGTTCCTTGGTCGCCAAGAGCATCCAGTTCGGCGCCTCGTAGCAGTGAAGGTCTTGCGAGATGTGCTCTCGTCACCCGTTGCGCATGCGCGCTTCCGTGCCGAGCAACAGGCCGTTGCTTCGCTTGATCACCCTGGTATCGCCGCCATGTTGGAGACGGGCGAGATGCCCGACGGGCGACCGTGGTTTGCAATGCCATTCGTCCCCGGTCTGCCTATTACCGACTTTGCGCGAGAGCATTCGCTGGACGTTCATAGCCGCGTGCGCATGGTGACCGATGCATGTGATGCTGTTGAACATGCACACCGCCGCGGTGTGATTCACCGCGATTTAAAGCCAGCGAATCTGCTAGTAACTGACGATGCTGGAGTGGCTCGACCGCGCGTTATTGACTTTGGTGTAGCCAAATTAGCGGATGCGGCGTTCTTGGGTGCAGGCACCAATACGGTGGAAGGCGCATTAGTTGGAACACCGGAATACATGTCGCCCGAGCAGGCGGATGCAAATCCACCCGACACGCGCAGCGATGTGTTCTCACTCGGAACCATTCTCTATGAATTGCTCGCCGATCGTCTGCCACGCAGCCCCGATTCATTGCGCGCCGGCGGGCGGGCGGGACTTGCAGTTGCCATTCGCGCCAATGCGCCAGTTCCGCCGTCTGAATTGGCACCAGCGGCGCGATCGTTCGATCGTGATCTCGATGCAGTTTGTTTGAAGGCAATTTCTGCCGACGCGGGTGCGCGATACCAATCGGTGGCTGAACTGCGATCCGATCTCAAACTCTGGAGCGATGGCGAGACGCCATCAGCAGTGCATCCTTCACGTGTTGGTCGTGCCATGAGATTTGCGCGTCACCATTGGCGTGGCGTGGCCGTTGCAGCCTTAGTGACGATCGCGCTGCTTTCGTCCACGGCGTTCTCGGTGCGTCAGGCCTCCGCCGCCGAGGACGCGCGTGCGCAAGCGCAGCGTCGTGCGGATCAGAACGCGCGCGTGCTGGAGTACATGACGGGCGTGTTTGCGGGTGCCGACCCAACAGCGCAGGGTGGGCGCGAGGATGTCACCGTGCGCGAGCAACTGGCCTTGGCAGTTGCGGATCTAGATAAGGGCGCGTTGCGCGAAGCTCCGGTAGAAGCAGCGGAGATTCGCTACGCCATCGGCGGGGCATTCACGGGGATTGGGCGAAATGATGACGCGGTACTTCAATACCGCGCTGGGTTGGACGCGTTAGAAGCAAGCCACACGGACATGGCTGCACTTGAATGCAAACTAGCGATCCAGTGTTCCGCTGGAATTGCCATAGCTAGCCGTGGAGCCGAGGCGGCGGTCATGGCTCGTCGGGCGCTCGCAGCCGCGGATCGCGCGCAGGATGGATTGCTGCGCGGAAGATCGCTTTCGACACTTGCTGATGCGCAACGTGTCGAAGCAATCGACATCCAAGACGCAAAGCAAAACGCTGAAGAAGCGGTACGCCTGCTTCGCTCGATTCCCGACGCACCGCGCGATGAATTGTCATCAGCACTCAACAACCTCGGGATCGTGTATTTCATACTCGGGGAAATGGAATTGGGAATCACTGTTACCGAGGAGTCCATAGAAATAAATCGTGCACTCGGCAAGTCAAATAGTTACACCGCGATGTTCGATCTCCACAACCTCTCACTGATTGAACGAGGCGTTGGTCGACTCGACGATGCGGAGAAGCACGCGCGCGAGGCGCTCGCGATCATTGAAAAATTGGCTGGAATGAAGCACCCAAACCGAGCCACCGTGCTTGGCGGTCTGGCTCTCATCAAACGTGCAAAGAAGGAGTTTGCAGAAGGAGAACGGTACACACGCGAAGGCCTTGAGATTTTGAATGAAACAGGTCAGGGGTCATCGCCCGATGCGGCTATTGCCTACATGAATCTAGCTAGCCTGCTTCGCGATCAAGACAACTATGCAGATGCGGTAGTCACTGGGCGTGAGGCAGTGAGAATCTTGGATAGCGTCGCCGGTGCCGACCCATGGCTATGCGCTGCGGCGCGGATGGCGCTCGGGCGTGCGCTGACTGCAACGAAGCAATATCCGGAAGCAGAGAGGCCCTTGCAAGAGGCATGGGCGTTGCTTGAGCCCTTGGGCATAGACCCCAAGCGGCGTTCGTCCGGATTGCTCGCGTTGTGCCAACTCTATAAAGCATGGAATGTCGCCGATCCGGTTGCATTGCCCGCAGAAAAACTAGAGGCGTGCCGGGAGCGCGTCCGTGCCTTTGAGGTGAAGCATCCGGGTTCAATTCCGGTCAATTCATATTGATAAGGGCATCGCCCCAAGAGGGTGTCCGCGCACTATTCTTCGCTCGTTCCATTTCGCAACACTCAGGAATCAACCAATGGGCTTCATCAAAGAATTCACGGATTTCGCTGTCAAGGGAAACGCACTCGATCTGGCTGTTGGTGTGATCCTTGGCGCGGCGTTTGGTAAGGTCGTCAATTCGATTGTCACCGACATCTTTATGCCACCACTCGGATGGGCGATCGGCGGCGTGAACTTCAACGAATTGAAATGGGTGATCAAACCTGCAGTCGCGGCAGCCGATGGTGTTGCTGCACAATCTGCGGTGGCGATCAATTATGGCGCGTTCCTTGACACGGTGATCCAATTTGGCATCGTGGCCTTCAGTGTCTTTGTTGCCATTCGGTTCCTGAACAAGCTCACTACTCTGCGTAGTTTGTCCGAGATCAAGAAGTTGTCCGAACTCGCCAAAGGCGCCACCAATCGCGTGGCGGGAGCTGCTCGGCAGGGTGAAAAAAAATCTGATGAGTGAGCGTTCCCTCTCCGTATTACTCGGGAATGATGAGCGCACAGGCGCCACTCTCAGCTGATTCGCCAACTCACATATTTCAGATCGAGGTATTCCTCGATCCCTTGGTGCCCGCCCTCGCGCCCAAGTCCGCTGTGCTTCACTCCACCAAAGGGTGCTTGTGCGGTGGCAGGTAGCGCGTCGTTGACACCGACGATGCCGTACTGGAGTGCCTCGGCCATGCGCATGATGCGCGCGCCGTCCGCAGTGAAGAGGTAAGCAGCGAGCCCATACGGGGTGCCGTTAGCGATCTCGAGCGCCTCGGTTTCTGTGTCAAACGCGCACACCGGTGCAATTGGGCCGAAAGTTTCTTCGCGGAAGCAGAGCATGGCTGGGGTGACGCCAGTGAGCACCGTGGGGGCCATGAAGCGATCAGTGCAGCCAGTCACAGTGGCACGCGCTCCGCCGGTTGTCGCGCGTGCGCCGTGCGCTACTGCATCCGCCACATGTGCTTCGGCTTTGCGTAAACCAGCATCGTCAACGAGCGGTCCAACTTGCGTCCCGGGTGTTCGACCGTCGCCAACTTTGAGGGCGGCGACAGCAGTGGTCAGGCGTTTGACAAACTCATCGTGCACTCCGCGCTGCACTAAGAATCGGTTGGCACAGACGCATGTTTGCCCTGCATTGCGGAACTTGCTGGCCATGGCGCCCACAACAGCCTTATCGAGGTCCGCGTCATCGAACACAATGAACGGTGCGTGTCCGCCGAGTTCCAGCGAAACACGCACGACATTGGCAGCGCTCTTTTCCAAGAGGATGCGACCAACTTCGGTACTTCCTGTGAAACTCACGTGGCGAACCGTGAGTCCATCAAAGAAAGTGTCTGCGATCGATGGAGCATCAAGTCCAGTGACGACGTTGAATACACCGGTAGGGAATCCTGCCTCAACAGAGAGTTCAGCGATTGCGAGCGCACTCAGCGGCGTTTGTTCTGCGGGCTTCACAACTTGCGTGCAACCTGCAGCAAGAGCAGGCCCCATCTTTCTGGTCACCATGGCGATCGGAAAGTTCCATGGGGTGATCGCCGCTGCCACGCCCGATGGTTGACGCAGAACGAACAAGCGCTTTCCTGGGTCACTTGCGGGAATCGTTTCGCCGTAGACACGCTTGCCTTCCTCGGCGTACCACTCGAGAAAGCTTGCCGCGTAGGCAACTTCAACGCGCGCTTCAGCCAGCGGCTTGCCGCACTCTTGGCTGCAGAGGTCGGCCAGTCGCTCCGCGTCGCGCAGCATGAGTTCAGAAAGTTTGCGCAGTGGCTTGGCACGCTCGATGGCTGCCAAGTTCTTCCATGCAGGAAAGGCGCGAGACGCCGCTTCGATTGCTGCACGCGCATCGGTGCCATTGCCATCTGCAACCTGGGCGATCGTTGCGTCGGTGGCGGGATTGCGGACCGCAAAGGTGTTCCCTGAGCGAGCGGGTACGAATTTCCCATCAATGAAGCACGAGGTCTGCATTCGCAGATGGTAAAGGCGGGAAGATCAAGCCGTCGTGCGGTGGCGGTTACGCGCGCAACAGCCCGTGCGCTGCTTCGAGGCTCTCTGCAATCGGCATCATTGTGTCAAGCCGCGAGGTCTTGATGGCGCTCGCCACGGTCGCGTTCGGTGCCAGAAGAATGAGGCGTTGCTCGCGGGCGGTTAGTGCCCGGGCGACTTGCACAAGGAGGCCCATGCCCAGCGATGCCATGAACGGCACCTCGGTGAGGTCAATGATCGTGTGCTTGCGGCGGCTCGCAGTGGCGGCGGTGAGTTTGAGATCGATGGCGCCAACACCAAGTAGGTCGAGGGGCCCAATGATCTGCACATGCGTGAAGGTCTCAGCGGACTCAATGACGGTAAAGGTGGTTTGCACGCGCACAGACTAGTACCCCGTGCCCCCAGATTCGGCAGTTTGCGAAGGGTTACACCTTGACTGAACACAATCTAAAAAGAAAGAAGGCCAGCATTGTCTGCTGGCCTTCTGTGCTGAGAGTGGACCTGATCGGTCCAAAGCAGAATCAAAATACACCAGTCATTTCAGGTAGTTCGCAAAGTACATGGTCAGTAGTGGTGTCAGATCGCCTTGTCGAAAGCAACATCGATCCTCTTGTAGCTGACCTGATCAAAGCAATTGCAACGCTCGGTCCTGATGCACGTCAGGCGTTGTTGTCATTGGCAAGACTTCTTCTTCACACGCGGTCGGATGTGAAAGATGGACAATAATTATTTGCATTTACTCATATTGACTACATAATTATAGGCTATGCAAAAATATCATCAATCATCAGGTCAGACTAAGAAAGCTTGGACAGCAGTCGTTTCTGCAATTCCATGGACTCATCACATCACTATCACTCCCGCGAATCTTTGTTTGCGAACGCAGGAGGAGATTTACCGCTGTGGTCTGTCCCTTGCAAAGAGAATTCATGAGAGGGAACAACTAGAACCAGGTCACGTGATTCTGTTTCCAGAATATTCCACAAGTGTTCACTGGCACTTTCACGGGTTGGTTGTGCATTCCAACGTGAAGAAACCCAATTTTACTGTTGAGGGATCTGACTATCTCACGTACCAGCTTGAACTGCAGGCAGAACACAAATATAGAGGTACACAACTTTCTTCTGCCACACCTCCATCAGTCTTGATTGAGCGATTGAATGAGGATGCAACACCAATGATTCACTATGCCATGAAAGATTGGATATCCCAGAACAAAGGGGAGACCGTCATCTGGTTCTAAATAGTTGAGACAAATCCAAGAGTGATCCGCTTAAGTGAGAGGCTGAGAGGATTCCTTGGTGTTGCTTAGTGGTGAACTTATCTATAAGGGTAGATGAGCAGATCTAGAGTTTCTCAATACAACATTCATCAAGAACCTCTTGGATCTTCTCTAACGAGATCTCCAACGTACTTAAGGTTCCAGATGAGTCACACCAACAACCTAATGAGTAAATCAGGTACATCACTAATGGTTCTCTATAGGGAATCAATCAACAGAACCTCTACAACCATTGGTTCTAATTTTTATAATAAATCTTGATCTCTCTATAGCTACTACCTTCTGGTTCATCAGCTGTAGAAGCTCCACCAACAGTCCCTATTAAAGTACCTAATTTGATTCTCTTGAGAATCATGATTCGGGTTCATTAGTTGGTTCACCAGTTTCAAACTGAACTACCTCTTGGATTCTCTAGTGCAAAGTTTTTATATATTTTTTGGTGTATTGATTCAGGAGTGATTGAGCCCCTCTTAAGAGATGGTCTTCCGGTTCCATCAACTCATGCTCTGAAGGTCTCTTGGGCCAAAGTTCTTTTAAGAAATTCTTGATCCCGGTCCTCTCTTACGATCTTCAGTCAATGGCCCATGAAACTTCCTAAATATTTACATGAGATCATTTCAACGTAGCCATCTAAAGAGATTTAAACGATTCCTTCTTGAGTCCAATGCGGAAGAACCATCGCTTGTTCAGTTCCAGATCGCCTTCGATTTCCCATATCCAGATCCCCTTGACGCCATCATGATTGCGCTGGACAAAGCCAACTGGATAGTGGGCAGTCTCGGTCTTGAGGATGGAGCCATTCTTCTTTCCCCGACCGGGGATGAGTACGGGATAAGTGCATGGGATTTCCTGGTGGTTAGTCCCGATGCTAAAGTTGCTTCCCTGCTCAATGCTTCTGTGCTGAATGGCTATTTGGGTGAGAGCATTACCGTGCACCAGCAGACAATCTCCAACCGATTGCTCGGTTCATCAGGACGGAGGGGAGTCAATTCTCCCACACCGACAGCTAGTCAGAGATGGTTCACACTTGCCGAGATCCGGAGTGGTCTCTGAGCCGGTATCGATGGCTTTGAGGCCTACGAGAATTTTAAAGAATTTTTGATAGCGACACAGGACATCCGACCAAGGATCCGGTTCTTCACTCGGACGGGGTTTAATCGTCCTACGATGGTTCCAGAAGCGGTCTCTATGCCGGATTGCCGTCTTGGACGGTCTCGGAATACCGTGGGCTCTAAAACGATTCTCTGGGATTGATCGTGTCCAAACAGTCAGGTTCGATTCGGGGCCCCTCTGGTGAAGTCCATTTCGGTAGCCGATGCTGACCCAACGAAACCAGGGATTTCAAATTTCGGTTACCCAGCCATCTGGGGGAAGTCGATACGAGTGGGTAATTACGGTGTCAGAGGGGTGTCCTGCAGCCAATCATTACCCAACAACCCCAATCAGCCTGGTATCTGAGTGCTGGGTAATCGAAGGCACTGAAAGTTCTCCATAGTCCCGCTTAGTGCTCGACCAGATGCCTGATTTAGAGCCCTAGGCTGGCTTGTAGGACGTTCGTTGAGGCTATGAGTGGGATTACGCATTCCCGCTCAATCGAACGCTTCTGGGGCATTCTTCAACTAAGCAGGCATCAGGAAGCCAAGCAGAAAGAAAGATCAACAGAGGAAGGGAACGCAATCAGGGGTTTCTTACGACGCGGAAACCAAAGTCGTAGGGGGCGGTGCTGGGCACGGCTGCGCCGCGTTGGGAGGAGCGCAAGTAGCCCGTTGAGTCCTTCCAAGAGCCGCCACGTAGCCCGCGGTGCGAACCAGACACCGGACCAAGCGGGTTTGTCGATGGACTCACCGAGTAGTAATCGGTGTCAAAACAATCATTCACCCACTCCCACACGTTGCCGGACATGTCATACAACCCAAGTGCATTCGCCGCCTTGCCGCCCACGACGTGCGTCTGGCTATCGGAGTTCGCGCTGTACCACGCAAAATTCCCCACCGTGGCATCATCGCTTCCCCCAATGTTGAACGCAGTCGTCGTACCTGCGCGGCAGGCATACTCCCACTCTGCTTCGCTCGGCAAACGCATGGTCGTCGCTGATAGATAGCCCCCAATCGTGTCCCATGACACCATCTCAACCGGTCGGCTTGCGGAGTCAGAATAACCTTGGAAGTTACTCGGATTGCTCCCCATCTTCGCCGCCCACTGCGACTGGGTCACTTCATAACGACCCATGTAGAACGCTTGCGTCAAGGTCACCGAGTGCGTGGGGTTCTCGCTGCCGAAACACCCAGACAGATTGGACGCCGTGCATCCCATCGTGAACGTCCCCGGTGGAACCAACAACATCTCCATCTGCGTCGCCGTATCACGCACGCGCCATGCAAGACCGCTCGCTGATATGGCTGCGCGCAGCGTGGAATCCGTCACCACCGCTGGATCTGGCATCGCTTCCACCAGTGTCGCCCACGTTGGCACGATGATCGATTGATACGTAAATCCACCCGCCACCGTCACCGCGCCCTTCGTACCCGTGATCACCACATCCACCGTGCCCACTGAGCCAGCTGGCGTCACCGCAGTCACCTGCGTTGCGCTGACAACGACCACATTCGTGGCGGGAACGCCACCGATGGTCACGCCTGTCGTCGCCGCGAGATACGCGCCCGTGATCGTGATCGACGTGCCGCCCGTGTAGCTACCGGTGTTCGGGATAATCGAAGACACCTGCTGCAGGACGTATGTAAACGGGGTCGACGCAAGTGTGGTCCCCGCGCTCGTCGTGACTGCAACGGACGCCTCGCCCAACGGGCCGGGCGGGGTGGTGGCACGCACGAGTGTCGGAGTGAGGACGGTCACGTTCGTGCAGGCAACGCCGCCGATCTTGACGCTGCTCGTCGTCGACAAGCCGGTCCCCGTGATCGAGATCACCGTCCCTCCCTGCGCGCCGCCCTGAGCCGGGCTGACCGACGTGATCGTGGCCGCGCAGTAGCCCCAGTCCGCAAGCATGATG
>CANJHD010000004.1 GCA_947474065.1 Planctomycetaceae bacterium | reverse complement strand
GCCATCGGTGTGTGCGCCATGCCGGCGTGCGCTCAGGCTGCCAAGGCGCCCAGTAAGCAGCCCAACATCCTGGTGATTTGGGGTGACGACATCGGTCAGTTCAACATCAGTGCATACAACCAGGGCATGATGGGCTACAAGACCCCCAACATTGATCGCATCGCCAAAGAGGGCGCGCTCTTTACTGATTGGTATGGCCAGCAGAGTTGCACCGCTGGTCGCGCGGCGTTCATCACGGGTCAATCTCCTATTCGTACTGGTCTCACCAAGGTTGGACTTCCTGGCGCACCCGAGGGAATCAAAAAGGAAGACCCCACCATCGCCACGCTTCTGAAGGCGCGCGGCTATGTGACTGGTCAGTTCGGAAAGAATCACCTTGGCGATCGTGACGAAATGCTGCCCACCGCGCACGGGTTTGATGAGTTCTTTGGCAATCTCTATCACCTGAACGCAGAGGAAGAACCAGAGAGCCGCGACTATCCAAAGAACCCAGAATTCAAGAAGAAGTTTGGACCACGCGGTGTCATTCACAGTTTCGCGGACGGTCGCATTACTGACACGGGTCCGCTGACTAAGAAGCGTATGGAGACGATCGATGAAGAAGTGAATGCAATGGCTTTCGACTTCCTCGATCGGGCCGCAAAGGACAACAAGCCCTTCTTCATGTGGTGGAACTCCACCAAGATGCACATCTTCACGCATCTCAAGGAAGGCGTTGATGGCAAGACCGGACTTGGAATCTATGCCGACGGCATGGTGGAACATGATCGCCAAGTTGGCGAAGTGCTTGCCAAGTTGGAGGCGTTGGGAATGCTTGAAAATACCATCATCATGTACTCCTCAGACAACGGCGCCGAAGCGTTCACATGGCCCGATGGCGGCACCACCATGTTCCGCGGCGAGAAGAACACGCAGTGGGAAGGTGGATACCGCGTGCCATGCGCCATTCGTTGGCCAGGCGTGATTAAGCCCGGCACAGTGGTGAACGACATCGGCGCGCATGAGGACATGATGACCACGCTGTTGGCCGCTGCGGGTGACGCCACTATCAAGGAAGACCTACTGACCGGGCGGAAAGTTGGCGACACCACGTACAAAGTGCATCTTGACGGCTACAACCTACTTCCGTCGTTGAAGGGCGAAGCACCATGGCCACGCAAGGAGTTCATCTACTGGACCGACGACGGTAGTGTGGCCGCGCTGCGCTTCGGGAATTGGAAGGCCACGTTCCTCAAGCAGAACGCACACGGAATGCATGTCTGGCTGTCTCCATTTGAAGTACTGCGCGCACCGATGCTCACCAACTTGCGCATGGATCCGTTTGAGTTGGCCCCCGACATCGGCATGGACTACCAGCGTTGGTATGTGGAGCACATGTTCGCTATCGCACCTGCGGGCGCGTATGTGGGTAGTTGGCTACAGAGTTTCCGCGAATTCCCGCCGCGCCAGAAGCCTGGCAGTTTCAATCTCGAGCGCGTGATGGAAGCGGTCACGAAGCCACAGAGCCCTTAAACACCGAAAGCCCAATAGGCGAGTGGTTGCGTCGACCGGCTTGTTGGCTGACTTCTACTTCAGACGCCGCGGATCAATGCGCGGTGCGCGAAGCGCTGTGGCAATTACCCAGCCGTTGGCGGTGACGTAGGCCAAGCCGAGAACTGTGAGAAGCAAGAGAACGACCGAGAGTGCCTCAGTAACCACGGCGATTTCTGGATATGTTCGTTCAATGATTGGAGTCACTACGAACAGGGCGCATGTTGCAGCGAGCGTGGTGGAGAGCACCTCCGCACCTTGCTTGCCGTGGCGCGCTTCTCGGTACGCCCGGCTCATAGCGCCCGCGCGGCCGAGTAGCGGCCCGAGTGCCAGGAGCGTAAACACCATTGGAAGAAGTTGCACAGCTAATACGATCGATGCAAAGCTGTTGGACTTTCCTGTGTCGAACAGTGAGACCATGAATCCGGCTGCAAGTACTGCAGACCAAATCCACAGTCCAATTGCAAGCCGCGTGATGCGCGCGCCGCCAATGCTGGCCCGCAATGTCGGGTTGGCACGCTCGGCAAATCCTTTGCGTAACAGTATCGCGGTGATTGCCAAGATTGCGGCGCACACAATCCAAGAGGGTCGCTCGACTTGTGAAGGCAACGAGCGACCCCTGCCTGCCAGGGCATCGATGGTTCGGAGCGCTGGGCCTGATCCTTGTGCAAGCACCACAACAAGCGGGGCCACTGTGATTGCAATCACAGCGGTTGAAGCCGCGCCCGGCGATTCCAGCGATGCCAAAAAGGTCACCTCTGGGTCTGAGTGTTGCGCCACCGTGGCGATCACTTCAAGGCCGCACTCCGGGCACTTTCCGTAAAGATGTGCACGGACGAGGTCGTATCGACAGCGCGCGCATGGAACATGCACGTCAAGAACAGGGCCGTCGTCGGATGGGCGCGCAATCTGCATGGGTTGGGTGAACGATATACTTCATTCCCGCCCGCAGGAGGCAGCACATGCTCGATGTCGCCCCTCTCCATCGCCTTCGTGACAACATCGCCAGTGTTTACATGGGGAATATGCAGGCGGTTGATCGCTTGGTGGTCTGCCTGCTTGCGCGCGGTCATGTTCTGATTGAGGACGTTCCTGGCGTTGGCAAGACCGTTCTAGCCAATGCGCTGGCTCGAAGCCTCGACTGCACTTTCAGTCGCGTCCAATGCACGCCGGATCTTCTGCCTTCCGATATCACGGGCGTCAGTATCTACCACCGCGAGCGTGATGCCTTTGAATTTAAGAAGGGCCCGGTCTTTGCGAATGTGGTGCTTGCGGACGAAATCAATCGCGCCACGCCGCGCACGCAGAGCGCGCTCCTTGAAGCGATGGCTGAAGGAACGGTGAGTGCGGACGGCCATGTATTCCAGTTGCCGGCACCGTTCATTGTGGTGGCAACGCAGAATCCATATGAATTTGAAGGAACGTATTTCCTCCCTGAGAATCAACTCGATCGATTCTTGATGCGCATGTCGTTGGGCTATCCAAGCCCTGATGACGAGAGCAGAATTCTGCATCGACAGCCCGCGCGCACCACATTGCGCGATCTTCGCCCAGTGATGACTGGCCAAGAGGTAGTTGATTTGCAGGCGGCAGTGGATGCGGTGCGCATGGATCAGTCGCTTGTTGACTACGTCATTGCGCTTGCATCAGCAACCCGCACGCATGAGGAATTGCAAGTGGGCATCAGTCCGCGCGGATCGCTTGCGCTTGCGCAGTCGGCACGCGCCACCGCGCTCTTGGCAGGCCGCGACTACTGCGTTCCGGAAGATGTGGTGAGCAATGTGATTCCTGTCTGCGCGCATCGCGTGGTCAGTCGAACGTACATGCATCAAGGGGACACGCTCACAACGCGGCGCATCTTGCAGCAAGTGCTTGAACAGGTGGCGAGTCCGTCATGAGTGGTGCTCGGCGTGCAGTAGTGCTTCTCTCGGGCGGCATGGATTCTGCCGTCGTTCTTGCACATCTTTCGGCCGAGGGTTTCGAGTGTCACGCGCTTAGCTTTGATTATGGCCAGCGGCATCGCGTGGAGCTCGTGCGCGCAGCAGAGGTGGCGCGGCAGTTGCGCGCAGCGAGTCATCGCACGGCATTGATCGACCTGCGTGCCTTCGGAGCAAGTGCGCTTACCGCAGACATTGCGGTTCCCAAGGATCGCGATGTGGAACACGCGCATGACATTCCTATCACCTATGTGCCCGCGCGCAACACTATCTTTCTAGCGCATGCATTGGCGATGGCTGAGTCGATCGGTGCGCGCGATATTGGTATCGGCGTCAATGCGATCGATTACTCCGGCTACCCAGATTGTCGTCCCGAGTTCATTGCGGCCTTCGAGCGCATGGCTAATTTGGCCACGCGGGCCGGCACTGAGGCCACGGAGCGGAGCGAGCGGTGGATGCGTGTGCACACCCCGCTCCTCATGTTGTCGAAGGCCGATATCGTTCGCCGGGGCAGGGCGCTCGGGGTGGACCTTTCGAGAACTATCAGTTGTTACGACCCGACCCCCGCTGGGGAGCCGTGCGGGCACTGTGATGCGTGCCAACTGCGTGAACGCGGATTCCGTGAGGCGGGCTGAGGCATGCGGAGGCGCTGTGCGCTTTGGGTGATTTGCGGGCGTTTCGATTTACAAATCGCCCATTTGGCGCTGAAATCCGTCCCCAATTGCCAGGTTCGGGCAATAACAGAAGCCTCGATTCATGTCTGAAATCCCCCCGAATCTCCGACTGACTACCGACTCCGGTCGCGGCCCCGATGCCGCCGATGTCTTCGCCATTCTTGTGCGCGAGCACGGGGAGCGGCTCTTGGCTTTTTTGCGCGCGTCGGTTCCATCGTCCTCCGTTGATGACATCTTCCAAGACACGGTCTTGGTGGCATGGAGGCGCCTTCCGGATTACGACCGCACTCGACCGTTCGGAGCATGGATGCGCGGCATTGCACGCAACCTCGTGCTTGACCATCGTTCCAAGATGGGGCGCGAGCGGCCCACCGATGATGCGATCCTCGATGCGATCGTTCGTCGCGCCGAGGCAGAAGATCGTGGCGATCGCGAAGAGTTCCGCGCCAAACTCGTGCGGCTCGAAGATTGCGTGGCGCGCTTGCCGGATGAATATCGAACGGTGATCCATCTTTCCTATCGTCTTGATGCGCCGATCGCGCGGATCGCGGCGGAAGTGGGCGCGAATGTTGAAGCAGTGAAGAAGCGATTGCAGCGCGCTCGCGCGATGGTGGCAACATGCATGGAATCAAAGGGAGCGACCACATGAACATTGAAGATGATCGATTTGCGCACGAGGACACCGCCAACGATCGTTGGATTGGCGCATTGATTCATGTTCAGCGTCACGACACGCCGGAACGTGTCGATCAATTGGTTGACCGCGCGGTGGTCCGGCTGCGATCAGAAAGTGCAACAGAGACGGTGCATACCGCTGGTTCTATCGGTATTTCAGGCACTTCTGTGGCGCCCCATAGGCGCCGCTGGGATTGGCGAACACCAGTTGCGGCAGCGGCGTCGATCGCAATTATTGCGGGCAGCGCGTTGTTGTTCTCGCCGCAGCCGGCATCTGCTGATTCAATCCTCCATGCCGCGCAAGTGGCGGAGTCGGGATCAGGCGATCGTCGTTACGCGTTGGAATTGGTATTCCCGACTCGTGCTGGCGAGGCCGATGCGCAGGCCCCGCGCGCTGTTGGAACGCTTGACATTCGAGATGCCGAGCATGTGCGCCTTGACATTCGTTTCCAAGACGGCCGCACTATGACGCGCGGCACTGATGGCGCTACTGGCTGGACGGTGGATCCGCGCGGGGATGTGCTCTCCATGCCCACTGATGCGCGTTGGCCTCGATTCATTGAGACGCCCGAAGGGGATCTCTTAGCGGATCGGCTTGATGTGCTGCTTGCAGATATTGGAGCGCACTATCAAATCGTTCGCTGCGACAAGGGCGGAGCCATGCAGATTTGCGCCACCCACGACGACAGTGATTTCCGCGGCCCTGAGAGCATTGAGTTGACGATTGATCCGGCCACGAAGTTGGTGACGCGTGCAGCATTGAACTTTGGCGGTCCGCCGGAGGGTGCTCCGCGGCGGGCTGTTCGCGCGGGTGATGCGGTCGCAACGACTGGCAGTGGTCGTCCGGATGCGATGACCACCCGCGTGGCACGCGATGATCGACCTGAAGGAGGACCGGGTGGTCCGGAAGGTGGTCGTGGTCCGGAGGGCGGGCCTGGCTCGGAAGGTGGTCGTGGTCCCGAAGGTGGTCGCGGTCCAGAACGTGGCCCAGAAGGCAGGCGTGGTCAGGCAGGTGGCCCGGGTCCAGATGGTGGACGTGGAGCTGACCGGCGCCCCGAACCGCGCGTTGTGATTATTGAGCGATCAGCAGTTCCAAATGGCGCGTTTGACGCGGCGTGGTTCTCGCCGCCGAGTGCGCCAGTTCGGAAGGCTCCGCCTCCACCTCCGCCGAGCGGTCCCGGTGGACCGGGCGGTCCGAGTGGTCCCGGCGGCAGAGGCCCAGGCGGCGGTCCGCCTCCGCCTCCGCCGCGTGGCGATCGCTAACAGCGTTCGTCACACATCCAGATTCTTGACTTCGAGCGCGTGCTTCTCAATGTAAGCGCGTCGCTGTTCAACGTTCTCACCCATAAGGATGGAGAAGAGTTGGTCGGCCTCGCCAGCGGCGTCCCATGTCACGCGCAGCAGAGTGCGCTTGGATGGATCCATGGTGGTCTCCCAAAGTTGCAGAGCCTCCATCTCGCCTAGACCCTTGAAGCGCTTCACTTCAATGCCGCGACGGCCGACTTCGTACAGAACGCGCAAGATGCTGTGCACGCTCGGCGCCTCAGCCCACTCGTACGAGCCGTCCTTCTCATTGCGAACGCGCCACGCATACTTGGTGGGGAGTTTGTCGCCGGTCACGGTCTCTGTCTGTTCGAGTGCCCAGTCGCTGATGCTGATTGCATTGGCGATCAGTTGCTGGAAGAGTTTCTCCAGCTCCTTGTTCTCGTGGAGGACGCGCAACTGCGCAGGTCGCGCCGCTGGGCCAGTGCCCGCCGCGAGAGCCGCTTGATTTGCGAGTGCCGCAGCAGCGTTTGTTTGCGCAGCGTTCGCGGTGGTCTTGGCTTCGCCGAGTTCCAGCCCATTTGCCTGCATAAAGGCCACGGCATCGGCTTCGGTGAAGAACAATCCATCGCCGCCAGCCCACGCCAATTGCCAGCCCGGCAAGTGTCCATTGCCAGTGGGATCATCCTTGCGCGCAGCAAGTAGCGCGGGGAACGGAATGCCGCGACGCTGAGAAATAGTCACCAGCTCTTCTAGGCGGTTCAAGATACGGATCACCGTACGAACCTTGTCCGATGAGATCTCATGGGCAACTTCGCCATCTTCGCTACGCACCGCAAGCGAGCAATGCTTGAGCGCGAGGTCAACGAGCGTGTCGCCCATCTCGCGATCGTTCAAGACATATTCACTGTGCTTGCCTCGCGCCACTTGGTAGAGCGGGGGCTGTGCAATGTAGATGCGACCACGGCGCACCAATTCGGGCATCTGTCGGAAGAAGAAAGTGAGTAGCAGCGTGCGGATATGGCTTCCGTCAACATCTGCATCGGTCATGATGATGACGCGACCATAACGAAGCTTGGCGTGATCAAAGTCTTCGCCGATGCCGCATTGCAGAGCCTGAATCAGCGTGCGGATTTCTTCGAACCCGAGAACTTTATCGAGACGGGCGCGCTCCACATTCAGAAGCTTTCCACGCAGCGGCAGGATTGCTTGGCAGACGTGATCGCGACCGCCCTTGGCACTTCCACCTGCGCTATCACCTTCGACGATGAATAGTTCGGTCTTCTCCACATCGCTTGATGAGCAGTCAGCGAGTTTGTGTGGCATACCGCCGGAATCCAAAGCACCCTTGCGCTTGATGAGTTCGCGAGCCTTGCGTGCAGCCTCGCGTGCCTCGGCAGCGAGCTTTGCACGGTTGCAGATGTTCTTGGCTTCCGAGGGGTGTTCTTCAAGCCATGCGCCGAGCAACTCGTTCAGTGCTCCGCTGACAAAGGTGGCGATCTCGGGGTTGAGGAGTTTCTCTTTCGTCTGGTTGTTGAACGTTGGGTTCTTCAACTTAACGCTGATGATGGCCGTCAAACCTTCGCGCAGATCCTCGCCGGTGATTGCATCCTTGCCGTCTTTGAAGATGCCTGTGCGTCGACCGTAGCCGTTGATTGCCACTGTGACCGCTTGCTTGAATGCAGTGACATGCGTGCCGCCATCGCGGTTCGGAATGTTGTTGCCGAACGCCAACAGCGTTTCGTTCATCGCGTCCGTGTACTGCATGGCAATGTCTGCGCGCGTACCGCTTTCCTCGTCCTCGCGGGTGACCGCGATCACGGGGCTTTGCGTGTTCTTTGCGGCATTCATGTGCCGAACATAACCCGCCAAACCATCGGCGGCGTGGAAATGTTCCTCGCGGATGTTGCCCGAGGAGTCGACGCGCTCGTCGCGCAGAGAGATCTTGACGCCGGGATTTAGAAAGCTCAGTTCGCGCAGACGATGCTCAAGGCGCTCGTACTGGAAATCAGTGTCCGCAAAGATCTCATGATCGGGCTTGAAGGAGATGCGCGTGCCGTTCCGTCCACCCGTTTGGCGTTCAGCAATGATGTGGAGCGGTTCCGAGAGTTCGCCGCGCGCAAACGCAATCTTGTAAGTCTTTGGACCCTTGTCAACTTCCACTTCAGTCCACTCACTGAGCGCGTTCACGCACTTGATACCGACGCCGTGCAGGCCGCCCGAGACCTTGTACGCATTGCCGTCAAACTTGCCGCCGGCGTGCACCTCGGTCAGGATCACTTCCACCGCGGGTCGACCGTTGATGGTGGGGTTCTCGTGGCGCATGGGGTCAACCGGCATTCCGCGGCCGTCGTCCTCCACCATGCAACTGCCGTCGACACCGATCGTCACATGAACATTGGTGGCGTATCCAGCCATGACCTCATCGATCGCGTTGTCGACGCACTCATAAACGAGGTGATGCAGACCCTCTGGACCAGAGCCGCCGACGTACATGCCGGGTCTCTTGCGGATCGCTTCCAAGCCCTCAAGAACTTGGATCGTGCTCGAGGTGTATTCGTCGGCGGTGGGGGCGGCGTTGGCGCCCTGAGGCGCAGCGCTGTCGGCTGGGATGGGTTGTGATTCTGCCATTTCGGGGAACCGGAAATCGTACCCGAGAATGCCGTTTGGCATGGCCTCCGAAGCCCTTCCGCAGGCAGGGCATGACCCTATTTTCTAGCCGATTTCAGTGGGCTAGGCATTCGCTCGGCGGACGCGCCCAAAAACTCATCTGACCATTTGCGGATTCTTTGTAGTCGATTGCTGCAGTCCCTGACTACACTCCGCAGATGGAACTTTTCTTCCATCAAGGACACCGCTCGACGCGCCTCGTCGACAGCCGGAAAGCGATTTCGTAAATCAGTATTGCCATCCCCAATCCTCGCCAGTTTGTCAAAGGGGATGGTCACCGATCCGGTAAGGATGGAACGAGCAAAAATAGTGCAGGCAAGGTGCGTACCGGCAAGGAACTCATTCTTGCAACTCGACCCTTTGCCTCAGACTCCACAGCGCGCAGTTGGTGGTACCTGCTTTCAACATTGGGCTTACTAGCGGCCTCCTTTGCAGGAGCCCTTCTCAATGTTCATATGTCCATCAGGCTCGCATGCATGTTGCTTGAAGGATTGCTTGTACTTCGACTCTTTGTGATTTATCACGATCAGCAACACCACGCCATTCTGCCGCGCTCTCGCCTTGCGGAGCGAATCATGTGGTGCGTCGGAATGTTGTGCCTCAGTCCGAGCAGCGTGTGGCGCAGTTCGCACAATTATCACCATAAGCACAACTCGAAACTTGGCTCGGCACACATCGGCTCATTCCCGGTCATGACGAGCAAGGAGTATCTGCGCTCCTCGCCAGGGCGCCGGTTCAAGTACCAGTTCATGCGGCATCCGCTGACGATCCTGTTTGGATATGTGTTCATCTTCTTCTACGGAATGTGCGTGTATCCATTCTTTAACAAGCCGAGCGAGCACTACGACGGGATCATTGCCATCAGTCTGCATGTTGTCATCGGCTCGATGTTGGTGTGGTTCTTTGGATGGACTGCGCTGCTATTGGCAATGATTCTGCCTCACTTCATCGCAAGTGCCATTGGTACATACCTCTTCTACGCGCAGCACAATTTTCCCGGTGTTTCTTTCTACAACCGCGCAGGCTGGGCGTATGAGATCGCCGCGATGGAGTCCTCTAGTTTCTTGCGGACCGGCCCGATCATGGCGTGGTTCACTGCAAACATTGGCTATCACCACATTCATCACCTGAATTCGCGCATCCCTTTCTATCGCTTGCCGGAAGTGAAGAAAGCCATTCCGGAACTGAT
The DNA here is from genome assembly GCA_947474065.1 of Planctomycetaceae bacterium. Lineage (GTDB taxonomy): Bacteria > Planctomycetota > Phycisphaerae > Phycisphaerales > SM1A02 > UBA966. The sequence continues at coordinate 77,852 of CANJHD010000004.1, read as the reverse complement.
GACACCTAAATCCACCTCGCTTCGTCCCATTGACATCTACCGCTGCTTGCGGCTCAAGGTGTGGGATGTCGATGCGCAGAAGATGATCAGTCTCAAGGAGTGCCTTGCTGGTCACGCCAAGCATGCGGCTAGTCGCCGCCTGCGCCCGGCAGCTGGTCACTGACTCCAAGTCCACCGTTTCGTGGTCGGCGTGCCGGCCCCATATACAACATGCAATTCACAGCAACACAGCTCGCTGAGCGCGTTCATGGCGAAGTTCACGGCGATGGCTCCGTCATTCTCAAAGGATTCGCGCCAGCGGATCGGGCAGGTCCTGGTGACCTGACGTTCGCGGAGAAGGCTTCGTACCTTGAGGCCGCTGAGCGCAGCGGAGCGTCGGCCATCTTGGTTTCGGGTGAAGTGCAGCCGTCCTCCAAAGTGGTGATTCGGGTGGCTGATGCGCGTATCGCCGTGGCTCGCCTTTTACCGCTCTTTCATCCAGCTGTTGAGCATGCGGCGGGAATCCATCCGACAGCGGTCATTGATCCCTCAGCGCAGGTTGATGCAACCGCGCACATCGGGCCGTATTGCGTAGTCGGCGCGCGGGCCACGATCGGCAAACGTTGCGCGCTGCTGAGCGCCGTGAACATCGGTACCGATTGCATTGTTGGCGATGACACTCGGCTCCATCCCAATGTTGTGATCTATCCCGGATGCCAAGTGGGTAGTCGTGTCAGCATTCACTCCGGCACGGTGATTGGTGCCGACGGATACAGCTATGTATTTGATGAAGGTCGCCACCGCAAGATGCTGCAGGTGGGGATCGTCATCATCCATGACGATGTGGAAATTGGTGCGAACACCGCCATTGACCGCGGGGCCCTTGGGCCAACTGTGATTGGGCAAGGCAGCAAGATCGACAATCTTGTGCATGTTGCACACAACGTCCAGATTGGGAAGCACTGCCTGATCATGGGTCAAGTGGGATTTGCTGGCAGCGTGCAGATGGGCGATTACGCCGTCATTGCTTCGCAGTCCGGAGTGGCCGACCATCTGACTCTTGGGAAGCAGTCGATTGTTGGTGCCAAGAGTGGGGTGATGCGCGATGTCCCGGACGGGGCATTGGTCCTTGGCGTACCGGCTATTCCAGACAAGTTGGCCAAGCGCCAGTTCATCGCTGTGCAGCAGCTGCCAGAATTGATCCGACGCACCCGAGAACTAGAGAAGCAGGTCGCGGCGCTGCAAGCGAACATACCGGCGGAACCTGGAGCAGCGTGACGGCTGCGGGGGATATCGGCGGGGTTGCTGCAGGATTCTGCCGCATTTGTTGGTGGGACAGTCCTGCGTAAACTGCAGGCGTGAGCTGATATGCGCCGATCCAAGGAAGGACGGGCGACCTCTTTACCCGCAGTGTGCGTACCAGTCTGCAAGGAAGCGACATGAGCACTGACCTCAACAATCATGATGGCGCGCCTCATACCCCGAGCGTGATGAATTCCGCTGAACGGGGCATGGCGATCGCTCGGCGTTCCTTTGTGTTCTTTGGTGCGCTCTTTGTGGCGGGATGCGCAACTGCTCAGAGAACTCAAATCGCTTCGAGCCAACTGCCGGCGCCCGAGTGGCCGGAGATTCCTGAGGTAGGTGTTGGCGCTCCTCCGGGAACTGTGTGCATTCCTCCGAAGGTGGACCCGAAGACTGGCGAGGTGCAGGCTCCCGCGGTTTGCTACAGCAACGGCCCGGTTCCCTTTGCGCGCCCGCGTGAGTCATGGGCGCGCGGTACTCCAAATTATGCGGATATGGATCCCATGCTGCCGCCCAAGTACATCACCATCCATCACGATGGGATGACCGCCTTCTGGGGCATTACGGATCTCGAGGCGCGGTCGCGCTTGGAATTGATTCGAAATGGCCATCGCGGTAAGGGTTGGAGCGACATCGGTTACCACTACATCGTTGACCGTTCTGGTGTTGTCTGGCAGGGGCGTGATGTGACGCGTTGGCAAGGCGCTCACGTCAAGTACCGCAACGAGAACAACATCGGTGTGATGTGCATGGGCAACTTCATGTTGCAGCAGCCATCAGCAGCGCAGATCGCTGGGCTCAACCGAACTGTTGCGCAGTTGCAACGCGTTTATCGCATTCCATCCTCAAGCGTCTACACGCACCGGGAATGGCCGGGCGCGCAGACGCTTTGCCCTGGCACCGAACTGCAGTCGAAGGTTCTCGCGCTGCGTAAGACTGGGTTCAAGTCCAGCGCCGTGGCGTAACTCAGGTCGAAGGCGTGGTCATGCTCACTATGAATCTTGTGGCCGACGGCGCATGGTCAGTTTCCAATGTTGTCACCATGTTGGTAGCGATCATGGGAATGATTGCCGTGGCATTCTTTGCATGGAAAGCGGTACAGCACCAGGAATCGGGTGACACCGCACTCGAAGCGAAGTTGAAGGCGGACGATGAGCGCGCTGCAAAGGGTCGGCGCGAGGAATTCGGGGTTCCGCCCGACCCACCAGCCGGAACATCATCCGGAAAATAAAGAACGCCCGATGGGGTTTAACCCATCGGGCGCATCGGTCTCCCTTGTGAGGGAGGAGGGAAAGGCAGAGTTGGCCCTTTTCGCCTCCTCGACATCAATCTCAATCTGTAAGGAAGGTAGCCCCGGTCAGGCATGTTGCAAGGAAATGCCGCCTTGATTCTTGATTTGCGTCAAAGGGCATTTCTCTGCAGAAGGCTTTGGTCGGCCATAAATTGTTGCCAAAGCGGTATTTGGGATGGATTCACAGGGTTGCTTCGAGCAGTTAGATTGTTGGAAAGATCCTCGAAATTCACTCGATTTCCTGTGCCAATCGCAGCCAAGATTGCCGCCCCCAGCGCCGCGCTATCGGGAGTTTCCGCCCGACGAACAGGAATTCCGAACGCATTGGCATGCATAGCCGTCCAGAGTGGGCTTTCAAACCCGCCGCCAGAGGCAATCACTTCGGGCGGCGTGATTCCCGCTTGGCGGATCAGTCCCATGCAGAGACCCATTCCGGCAGCCACGCCCTCCATGACAGCGCGTGTGAAATGGGCGTGTGTGTGAGCGACGCTGATGCCGTGGAAACCCGCGCGAGCGTGCGGATTAGGGATCGGACACCGTTCTCCGGAGAGGGTTGGAACAAAGCGAAGACCTTCGCAACCGGGCTCGATGGTCGCCGCGTCGCGGTCGAGCAGTTCATAGACGGAGAGTCCCTCGGCATTGGCGCGGGCGGCGGTGTCGCGTGCGAGGGTGTCCAAGTACCAACGCAGGCTTCCCGCGGCGGAGAGCATCACGCTCATGAGGTGCCAGCGGCCGGGGAGTGCGTGGCAGAAGGCATGCAGTGCGCCGTCTGGGGAAGCGCGGAACGAATCACTCGCTGCAAAGATCACGCCGGATGTGCCCAAGCTAGCGGCGACGGCCCCCGGAGTAATGATCCCGGAGCCGATGGCGTTGGCGGCCTGATCGCCAGCACCAGCAACGAGTGGAATACCAGCAGTGAGGCCCATGAGGCTCGCAGCGGAATCGGAGAGACGGTCAACCAGATCGGGCGATTCGTGGCACGCGGGTACTTGCGAAGCGTTCATGCCAAGGTCACGCAGCATTTCCATGCTCCACGCGCGGCGGGCGACGTCAAAGTAGAGCGTGCCACTTGCGTCGGCGGCATCGGTGGCACGCACTGACCCCAGTTTGAGACGCACGTAGTCCTTCGGCAGCAACACGCAGTCGGTGGCACTCCAGACGGAAGGTTCGTGCCGTTGCACCCAGCGCACCTTGGGCGCGGTGAAGCCGGCGAGCATGCGGTTACCTGTGCGAGCAAGAATCGTTTCGCGTCCGATGTCGCGATCGAGGCGCTCGCATTCGTCAGCGCTGCGGGCATCGTTCCACAGAATGCACGGCCGCAGCGGGGTGTTGGTTCGATCAACCAAGGTGGCGCCGTGCATCTGACCACTGAAGCCGATACCCGCGATGCGGTGCGCGGCATCGGCATGACCATCGCGTACGGCGGCGGAGAGTGCGGCGCGCGTGGCTTGGTGGGTGGCACGCACCCAGTCGTCGGGGTCTTGTTCGCTCCACTCTGGCCGCGGCGCGGAGAGCGGGTATTCGACCGACGCGTGTGAAATCGGCACGCCGTCTGCTGTGGCGATCAGCGCCTTCAGTGAGGATGTGCCAATGTCGAGGCCGAGGAAGAGTGGTGCTGGCATCGAACGGTGGTGTACGCGAGGCGGCGTCAGGGTGTTGTGAGCCCTCCCGGGGCCTCAATTTGACGCGCGCTAACCGATTCTGAACCGGATGCTTACAGACGGAATATGCGCGATCCCTAGCCTCACGACCTCGGATGGGGTGCCGCGCAGTCGGCTTTGACCCCATAGGCACGTGCAACGCCCAAGCATCGGGCGAAGGTGAATGAAACATGAACAGTTCCCGACTTGTCACACACTTCGCGCATCGCGCCCGCTCCTGGATGATGACATCTGCGGTAGTGGTCGTTGCGGTGCTTCTTGTTGAACCCATGGGTGCGTATGCGCAGTCACTGCAGAACGCGGCGCCAGCCACCAAGCAGCCCGCGCCAGCCGGCACGCCTGCTCCGGCAGCCAAATCGGCGGATCAGAAGCCGAAGCCTGCAGGTGGCACATCAAAGTCAAAGCCTGCGTCGGCACCGGCGGCACCGGCGGCAGCAGCCGCACCATCTGCTGTTGCTCCGCCGACGCTCGACGAGACGCGGTTGACGCTGAACAAGTGGATCGAGACGCAGCAGATCATTTCCAAGGAGCGCAATGACTGGGCGCAGGGAAAGGAAATTCTGCAAGGACGCATCGAACTCGTTGGCAAGGAAGTTGGCGTCTTGAAGGACCGAATTACGCAGTCGGAGTTGGCGGTTGCGGAATCGAACAAGAAGCGCGACGAGTTGGTTGCGGAGAACGATCAGTTGAAGGCTGTCACTGCGCAACTTTCAGATGCCGTGACAGCGATGGAGGGTCAGGTGCGCAAGCTTGCCAAGTTGATGCCAGAGCCAGTGAGCGCCAAGCTGCTTCCGTTGATGCAGCGAATGCCTGCCGACCCGGCGAACACGCGCGTTTCCACTGCGGAGCGCTTTCAGAATGTGCTTGGAATTCTCAATGAATTGAACAAGGCGAACAGCGAAATTTCTGTTTCATACGAGATTCGAACGCTCGCGGATGGATCATCGAGCGAGGTTCAGGTGTTCTATGTTGGCCTTGCTCAGGCGTACTACATCAGTCCCCGTGGACTCGCGGGCATTGGTCATCCGACTGACGATGGTTGGAAGTGGGAATCCGCTTCCGCCGCCACCTCCGGGCAGATCATGCAAGCGTTGGAAATCATCCAGGGCAAGCAAACCCCATCCTTCGTCCCACTTCCAATCACTATCAAATGATCACATTCAAATCCACCATTCATATTGCATTGACAGCGCTGTTGAGCAGCGCCGCATGTGCGCAGGCACCAGCGCAGCCAGCGGAGGTCAATCCGACTATCGCGAAGGCGTCGCGCAGTGCGGAAGACGAACTGACTAAAAGTATCGGCGAGCTGAACAACATGCGCGCTCTGATATCCGCAGAGAAACTACCGCTCGCGCAAGAGCTCACGTCGCTTGAGGAAGGCGTCGTGCAGCTCCGCAAGGATGGCGACAAGGTGCAGCGCCTTGTTGATGCAGGTGCTTTGGAAATCGGCACGCTGAAGGCAGAGATGAAGGCTCGCCAAGATGAGCTCAGCTACATCGGCAGTCTGCTTGATGAATACGCGCGTACATTTGAAACGAAGATTGGCGTCGGCGAGATGCAGGTCTACAGCGAGCCTGTTGAGAAGGCGAAGCAGGCGGTTGAGAACAAGACGCTCACGCCGGTTGAGCGCTTTGCTCGACAGACCTCATTTACGGAACTGACTATCAAGCGCCTATTTGATGTGGTGGGCGGCATGCGGTTTGCCGGTGTCTCGGTCGACACCATGGGCGCCGTCTTGCAGGGGCAGTTCGCCATGATTGGTCCGATTGCGCTGTTTAGAGCTGATTCCGGGGTGGCAGGTATTGCGGTTTCGCAGGTTGGATCGGTTAATCCGCTTGTGCGACCACTTGAGGGAGAGCTCGCTGGATCAATTGGAACACTGGTGGCTTCCGGCGAGGGAACGCTGCCGCTTGATCCATCGCGAGGCGGTGCGCTGAAGGCGCTCGTTCAGAAGACCAACATTGTGCATATCTTTGTGAAGGGCGGGCCGATCATGTGGCCGCTGCTGTTTGCATCAATGGTCAGCGTCTCGGTTGTGCTCGAACGCCTGCTCTTCTTGCTCAACGAGCAACGAAAGCGCAGTCCGAAGACGCTTGCCAAATTTTTCGTGGATGTTGGTAAGGGCGACCTCAACGCTGCGATTGCAATTGCCAAGAACTCAAAGGATGCGGTGGTCACCACGCTCGGCTACGCACTGGAGCATCGTGATCAATCACTGGGACATGCGTTGGCATATGCGGAGACGCGCGCGTTCAAGCGGTATCGCCGCGGCATAGCCATTCTGGACACGGTTATTACGTTGGCGCCGCTCTTGGGTCTGCTCGGAACAGTAACGGGCATGATGGCGTCATTCTCAGTGATCGGTGGCGACTTGAGTTCGCCGGGCGCTATCACTGGCGGTATTTCTGAGGCGCTGATCGCTACTGCTTTCGGACTGGTAATTGCAATTACTTCACTCTTGCCATTCAACTATCTCAATAATCGCATCGAAGGCATCGAGACGGAGATGCTGGCTGCTGGGGAACAGTTGAAGTTGCTTGTGGAGACGCATCCGCGCGGCGCGGCGGCGATCAAGCGTGCGGCAGAAGAAGAAGAGGAAGAGTTGACGTTGCGCGTTGAGCCGTACCACGGAACATCAACTTCGCTGGGAGGGACCTGACATGGCCGGCGGCGGCGGTGGGTTGCGGCGTGGCAAGAAGAAGAGCGCACGCATCGAGATCATCCCGTTGATCGACATCATCTTCTTTCTTTTAGCAACGTTCATCATGGTCTCGTTGAGCATGTCTAAGAACCAAGGCGTGCAGGTGGCGCTTCCGGGCGCGACTACGGCGCAGTCATTGGGCGAGCAATCTGAGTTAGACAAGGCAGTCACTATCAGTGTGAATGAGAAGGGCGAGATCTTCTTCAATAAAGACAAGATTTCACTGGCGCAATTGCCTATGAAACTGCAGACCTACAAGGTAGTCGCCAAGGACCCCAAGGTCATCATCAACAGCGACGGTAACGCGAATTTCAAGTTTGTAGTTGGTGTTCTTGATGAAGTTCGCAAGATTGGTATTGCCAAGGTTGGCATCAATACGGACAAGAAGTGAGTAAAACGGCAACGATCATCTGCATTGTTGGTGCATTGATAGTGCACGCGGTGATCATTGCCTTTGGCGGGATCCTATTTCTTGGTGATGAATCCATTCAGCCAAGTCACCGTGATGTAGAGCTCTTGAATGAAGATGTTCAGAAAGACAAAGTTGACGATCAGGAAAAGGAAGTTGTCCAGCCTGATCTGAAAGCGGAGTCGGACGCACCACCTGATCCGAATCAAGTGCTTGCTTCGCCCGACGCGCCTGCAGATTCCAATGATGCCCCGGCCCTCGACTCTGCAAGCTTGGGGGCATTGGAACAGGCACTCAATGGCGGAAGCGCTGGTGGTGCCTCTGATTTCGGAGGCGGCGCATCGCTGTCATCGGGCGGGCGCATTGGCGGAACTGGTAAGGCTGCTGCGTCTGACCAAGAGTTTCAGGGTGCCTTCAGCATGTCGGAGATTGACCAGCGACCGCGACCGGTGCATCAGGTAGCCGGTGCCTATCCCGCGGAAATGCGAGCAAGAAATGTTGAGGGTGTGGTCACGTTGATCTTCATCGTGGATGACACTGGCCGCGTGGTTAATCCGCGGGTGGAGAAGTCGTCACATCCGCAATTCGAGGCGCCAGCACTGGCTGCCGTGCGTCAATGGAAATTCGAGCCAGCCATTAAGGGTGGTCACCGCGTGAGTTGTCGTATGCGCGTGCCGATTCGCTTTCAACCGAGCTAACACATGACTTCTGATACCACTGTTTCCATTCGAACATTTGCCCGATTCCTGCTCATTGCGAGTGCGGTTGGCACGCTCCCCTGTGCCGTCGCAATGGCCGGAGTGCCGACCAGTCCGGGCAGCGAAGCGCCCCCGCCGTCCATGAAGATTTCGCAGCCGGATCTGGCGGTGATTTGGAACGACCCTGGATTTCAGAAGTCATTCATTGGTGGCTATGGAGTGAGTGCGGACATCGAGCCGCGCATCGCGCAGGATGACATGGCGCTGCTGGAGCTTGTGCGTCAGTTGATGGCGGAAGAGTTGCCTGCGGCGGAGACGCTGCTCAGGGAGTCGGTTCGCCCAGATGTGTCCGCGGTCATTGATCTGACGCTCGGTGGTGTGCAGTTCCAGCAGGACAAGATTGACGATGCGTTAGTGAACTATCGAAACGCGGTAGTCAAGTTTCCGAACTTTCGACGCGCGTATCGGAGTATCGGTTTGATCTGCACGCGCAAGAGCCAATACGAGGGAGCGATTGCCGCGTTCAACAAGATGATTGAGCTGGGCGGCGCGGACGCATACTCCTACGGGTTACTTGGCTTCTGCCATTCGGCGCGCGGCGACTATCAACCTTCAGAGGCGGCGTACCGCAACGCGCTGTTGCTGCAGCCGGACAACGTTGAGTGGCGGTTGGGATTGACGCGCGCGGTGTTTAAGCAAGCAAAGTATGAAGATGCGGCCAGCCTGCTTGATGTACTCATCACTAACTTCCCGGACAAGGCAGATTTTTGGCTTCTTCAGGCGCATACATACCTCGGTCTCAAGCAGCCGATGAAGGCGGCCGTGAATCTGGAAGCACTCGATTCCATCGGTAAATCAACCGTGGACAGCCTGTTCACGCTCGGTGACATCTATGTATCCGAAACGCTTCCCGACATGGCTCTGAGTGCATATGACCGTGCGATTGCTAAGAATCCAACGCAGCCAGTTTCTCGGTCAGTTCGGGCCGCGGAGGTGCTCGCTGCGCGCGGGGGGCTACTGCAGTCGAAGGCGCTACTCACTCGTGTCAAGGCGAATTGGAGCGACACACTCAGCGACGCGGACCGTCGCAAAGTACTGAAGTTGCAGGCTCGCCTTGCGATGAGTAGCGGTGCGGGTGACGCGGAGACAGCCACAGTGCTGGAAGAAGTCATTGCGCTTGATCCGCTTGATGGCGAAGCATTGATGCTGCTAGGTCAGCACTACAACCGCATCGCGCAGCCGGACAAGGCGATTCTTTACTATGAACGCGCTGCACGGATTGATTCATTCGCAGCAAATGCGAAAGTCAAGATCGCGCAAGTGTTTGTCGCCCAGGGGCGATTTACTGAGGCGCTGCCGTTGCTTCGTGATGCTCAGTCGCTGAAGCCACGTGAGGATATCGCGCGTTACATCGAGCAGGTTGAGCGGGCTTCTAAGAGCAAGCGATAGGCAACGCAGGTTGCACAGTTTGGTTCAGAATTGGTTATGACAATGGTTCAGATGTCGCTAAGCATGACAGTTTCGCGCCTGTATTTACGCAGAATTTAGCGCCTTCTCCTGCTGCAACACGAAGTTCACTGAATATGAACGATGCTTTCGTAGAACACCTATCGCGAAGGAAACATTGTCGAGGCACACTTGCCTTGACTTCTTCGCGATGGATCATCGTTTGATACTGTCGCCGATTTGGCTTAGCAATCTCCAGCAAGAAAGACTTGACTCAATGAAGACTGCATCGAACTTCACAATGCTTACTGGCGCCATCAGCGCATTCGTCATCGTTGGCAGCACTGGCGCTGCTGAAGTGTTGGTGTCATCTGACATCACGACTTCGACCACATGGACGAGTGGAAATGTGTACAACCTTCAGGGCAGTCGCTATGTCACTACTGGCGCGACGCTCACTATTCAGGCTGGCACCATTATCGCGAGCGATGTTGGTGGATCGCTTGCAATCACGCGCGACGCGCGTATCGCCTGCAGTGGTACGGCGCAGAACCCAATTATCTTCACCTCAAAGGCCGACTACGCAACATGGGATTCCGCTCACCCGCGTGGTCAGTGGCGTCCGACTGCCAACGAGTGGGGCAATGTCACCATCATGGGCAAGGCATACATCGGCAAGTACGGCAATGGAGCAGTTGTTGGCAACACCGCCATTCCAAGTGCAGGGAACTACGCCAACATGGAAGGCCTAGTCGCTTCGGGAACGCCCGGTGACACGCGCACCTTCTACGGCGGCGGTAATGATCAGGACACCAGTGGTGTGCTCCGCTTTGTATCGCTGCGCTACGGCGGCAAAGTTGTTGGCCTTGGTAATGAGCTGAATGGTCTTTCGCTCGGTGGCGTTGGTCGCGAAACGGTCATTGACCACATTGACATCATGAACAACGTTGATGACGGCATTGAGATTTGGGGCGGGACCGTTGATCTCAAGTACTTCAGCATCTGGAATATCGGCGACGACTCATTTGACGTCGACCAAGGTTGGCGCGGTCGAGCCCAGTTTGGGTTGACTGTTTCCGGCTACTCGATTCCTGGCGCGGCGTCTGGTTCTGGATTCCCCGACTCAGCGTTTGAAATGGACGGTGCTGAGAAGTCTGACGCCCAGCCAGTCACTACGACGGCGTTCTACAACATCACGGCCATCGGTCAGCCACTGAGCGGAAAGGCTGCCACCAAGTTCCGTGACAACGCCCGCGCGCAGTTCAACAACTGCATCTTTATGGATACGGGCAAGGAAGTAATCAAGAACGACAACACTGACGGCGAGGCAACTGGCGGCGAGACCGGATACGGCTACAACGGCACTCTGACCTTTGCAAATACCTGGCTGACAAATTACAACGTCTATTCCGCGGTGAACCCGTTTGCAACTCCAGCCACTGCCTACATCGCGCAGCCAGGCGGGAAGTTGATTCAGTACACCGACAGTGTGTTCTTCAACAACACTAACGCGGCTGCGTACGCCGAGGCTGCTGCTCGTGGCGTGTTTGCTGCTGGAAACAACAATGTTCTCGCTGCGGCTACTTCATCGCCAATCGCAACAATCACTCGTGGTCCGGACGTTACGTCGGGCACCGTGGTGGTTCAGCCAGTCATCTTCCTTGATCCGCTTGCGCGGAATGAAGCGGCTACAAGTGTGAGTGCTGCGCCTGCAGGCGGCTTCTTCACAGTTGCCAACTATCGTGGTGCGTTCAATGGAACCGAGAACTGGCTCTGTGGTTGGACCGCTGCGTCGCAGTACGGTTACACCGCTTCAAACTGCGGCAATGCGTGCCCGTCTGATTTGAATGGCGACCGATTTGTTGACGGAACTGACCTCGGGCTACTGCTCGGAAACTGGGGCGGTTCTGGCTCGGGTGACACCAACGGTGACAACATTGTGAACGGATCTGACCTTGGCGTATTGCTTGGTTCGTGGGGCGCTTGCCAGTGACTTTGACTGGCGTCCACATATATCAATTGTCCTGATCGGGGGCGTCTGGTGGTTGAGCATGTCTCTCCACCAGACGCCTCTGCCTTCATATGGGTGCTCATGAATATGTGCAACGTTCGACTCTACTTCACGGTTGCTTTGACGATGGCTATTGTCGCGGCGCTTCCGGCAGCGTGTTCCCCGGACAGCACGCGAGCAACTTCGGCGCGCAGCCAGCCTGACTCATCGGGTCATTCGGACGCTCATGCTGTCGCAACTATGCGGGGGGCGGAGACGTCACCTTCGCGCAAGTCACTGCTTGTCACAGCATTTGCAGTGGCATCAAGCATGCCGATTGATCCGCACGAGCGGGATCGCGCGCGCACACAAGAAGCAGTTGCGCAAGCATGTATTGATGCGGGATTGCTTGATCAGGCTGAGCAATGTGCTAATCAGATGGCGGGATGGCGGCGCGGCAATGTCATCGCCTTGCTCGGTCAGCGGTACGCCGCGCTCGGGCAGGTAGACAAGGCGCGCGATTGTGCGAGCCGTGCCGTGTTGGTTGATGTGGGCGACACCACATGGGGCAAGGACATGGTTGCAACTGAAGTGGCACGGATCTATGTGAAACTCGGCGACGAAGGCAAGGCCTTGTCCCTCGTGACTGAGGGGCAGCCAGTTGAGCGCGGTCGTGTTGAGGCCGCGCGCACGGGCAATCTTTCGGCAGCGCAGTTGGATGCCCAGGCGGACATGTTTGATAAGGCGATTGCCACCATGAACTTTGATCTTGTTCGTGGCGGGATCGACGGATATTTCGCATGGCTTGAGCGCGTGATGGACGATGCGCCGCGCCGCGCCCGGGCTCTGAAGGCTCTTAGTAGCGCCATCCCTGGATTGCCATTGGACATCCAAGTGCGATGTGACGTGCAGCTAGCGGACGCGCTCTTTGCTCACGGCTATAAAGAGTTGGCTGCTGCGGAGATGGATCACGCTTCGAAACTATTTCGAGCAACGGTGTTCCTTCCGGAAGACACAGCGCCGATTGGTGTGGTGATTGCCAAGGCTCGATTTCACATGGGTGACGTGAACGCGGCGCGAGCAGAATTGGATCGACTTCGTCTTGAGTACGAAGCCCGCGCGGAAACGATTATGAATCTGCGCCGTGCTGCTTCATTGCGCGCCCTCGCAGAAGGGTATTTCCTCATTGGAGACGCCGTTGATGCAGCGCATTGCTACAAGGCAGCAGTGGACGCCGGGGCGTTGAATCCCAATGCGCGACCACGTGCCGAAGACCTCTCCGCCACATGTGTTTCGATGGCGCTATCGGAGTTTGTGCCATCCCCGGAGTTATTGCTCCGCATTGAACACATACGGGCCGGTCTGGTTGATCCATGGTGAATTTGAGCAGGTCAAGTATTTCTGCAATTGTCATGGCGTGCTCCATGTCTGGAGTAGCGGTGGCACAAGCACCGGCGGGCGGTTCGATTCGCGGCGTTGTGTACGACAAGGAGTTCAATGCCCCCATCAGTGGCGCGGCAGTCAGCATTCTTGGGCTGAAGGCGAGAGTGACTACCCGGGAAAACGGCTCGTACATTCTGCCGAATGTTGCACCAGGTGCTTACACGCTTGTAGTAACCAAAGACGGATATGTACGCGAAGTAAAGACGAATGTCGCCGTTGCGTCTGGTCAACTTGTGGATGCAGATGTCACCATGGCTGGCGAGTTTGAGGATATGGAAGAGTTCGTCGTTCAGGATGTTGATCTTGGGAAGGATGTCCCGGAGAAGCAGGCGTTAGTCGTTCCACAGAACTTCGAGCCGTATATCATTATTCCGCCGATTGAATTCAGTTTGCGTCTTGAAGCTCCGCAGCTTCTTGACACCATTGGCGTAGAGATGATCACGCGCTCCGGTGCGGGCGATGCGGCAGCGGCGCTGCTCTTGGTGCCCGGCGCGACGCTTCAGGACGGCAAGTATGCGGTGATCCGCGGGCTGCCCGACCGCTATGTGGCAACGCTGCTGGATGGCATCCGCCTGCCAAGCGCAGATCCGAACAAGCGTGCAGTGAAACTTGATCAGTTTCCGAGCGCGGTTATCCAGGGCATTCAGGTCAGCAAGAACTTCACTCCGGATCAGCAGGGAGAGGCATCTGGCGGCGCGGTCAATATCTCGCTCAAGGACTTTCCCGACGAGTTCTACTTTCGCGTGCAGACGCAAGTTGGGTTCAACTCACAGGTGAAGGATGGCCAGTTCCTGAACTACAAGGGCGGCGATCTTGGCTTCTGGGGGAGCAATGATGTTCTCTCGACCCACCCTGATCAGAATGGAGAGAGTTGGCCGAACAATCCAACTTCGACTGACGAAGGTGCGGCACCGCTTATCTATAAGTGGTCGACCGCCGTTGGTAACTCGTGGGAGGTAGACGATGGTGTCAAGGTCGGCGCTTTCGGCAACTTCTTCTACGACCAAGACGCATCGGCGTATGACAACGGTCAGTTGAACTCGTTGGAGCAGGCTGGTCCTGGTACGGCACTTATCCCTGAGCAATACGGAGTTGGCGATAATTTCAAGACCGAACTCTATGACGTGACGCAGGGGACATCTTCCATCCAATGGGGTGGCATGGGGTCGTTTGGAATCGAGACGGACGAGCACAAACTTGGCGCGAAGTTCTTGTATACGCTGCTTTCCGAGAATCAATCGATTCGCCTGATTGATACGCGCGGCAAGGATTACTACTTCCCTGGATACAACCCCGATGACATCACTGGTGTTGGTCATGATCAGCCAGATGCTGCGCCGTACAACCGTCTTGAGACGCTCGATTACAGCCAGTTGAGCACACAGTCAGTGATTCTCAGTGGGCAGCACAAGTTGAGTTTCCTTGACCCGAGCACTGATGACAGCGACCGGTCTGGAGTATTCGACCTCTTAGTGCCAACCGTGGACTGGCGCCTAGCGCTGAGTAAAGCCACGGAGGATCAGCCGGACCAGACACAGTTCGCTTCCTATTGGGTGCCGGACTTTCAACTGGCGCCAGGCGTTGTCATTCCACAGCAGTGGATTGCGTATCCGCCCGCGCAAAATGCGTTCGTTGGTTGGGTGCAGCACATCAATTACAACAATGAAGAAGAAAGCAAGCAGGGTGCATTCAATGTGAAACTGCCGTTCACGCAGTGGAATGATCGAGAGGGGTATATCAAGACGGGATCATTCGTTGACATCGTTTCGCGCTCTTATCGACAGAACACGTTCAGTAACGGCGGCGACCCTGACACCAACTATTCGAGCGCGTTCAATCAGCCTTGGAGCGCGGTATTCCCAAGCCAGGACCATCCGATCTATCAGTCGGAAACGGATATCTCCTACGACGGATCGCAGGACATCTGGGCCGCATACGCGATGATCGACATGCCGGTCACTGAGACTTTCAACATCATCACTGGTCTCCGTTACGAGGGAACGCACATGTCAACGACAGTGCTCCCCGACTCCAATGCATTGTGGATTGACACCGACACGCAGCAACTTCGCGATTTCTCTGGAACGAACAACTGGGATGCGGATTTCACAACCAACAGCTATCTGCCGATGGTTGGATTCAACTGGACTCTGGAAGAGGGTTTGATCCTTCGTTCCGCATTTGCGCAGACGATTGCGCGCCCAAATTTCTATGAGTTGGTGCCGGTGCTCCAGTATGACTACATCGGCGGTCCGATCTTCATCGGCAATCCTGCACTGCAGATGAGTTCGCTGAACAACTACGACTTGCGATTGGATTGGACCCCCTATGAGAACTGGCTGATTTCTAGCTCGCTCTTTTATAAGCAGATCTCTGATCCGATTCAGTACGTCAATCGATTTACTGAAGGGTTTGCGTACACCAGTGCGCTGAACTTCCCCGATGGCACTTTGTTTGGCGCGGAGTTCGAAGCGCGTGTCACGTTGGAGCCGATGTTCGGCGAGAACTTCCGCGGCATTGCGTTGGGATCAAACTTCACTTACATGTCTTCCGAGGTGACGCTATCGAAGCAGGATTCCGACGCACTGGCGGTGTACGGAGTGAACCAGACGACACAGCCAATGACGGCAACGCCCGATTACTTGCTGAATCTCAGTGCTACCTACGATTACGAACAGTGGGGCACACAGTTGGGACTCTTCTACACCATGAAGGGCGACTCGCTGGTGAGCGGCGCAAACCCGCACACCAATTTGTTGACGCCAGCTATTTATCAACTTGGATACGGAACGCTTAATTTCACGGCTTCGCAAGAAATCTTTGAGGGCCTGAAATTCTCTGTCAACGCACGCAACCTCACGAATCCAGATATTCAGTCCGAATATCGAACCACTGAGGGGATGCACGGATTGAACTCGACTTACACCGCAGGTATCACCTTTTCCTTCGCACTGACATATCAAGTGAATTTCTGAAGACGTTGCAAAGCATTGCTGATCTCTCATCGACTCTCTAACTCAATCGAATGACACACATGTCGCCACGCACTCTTGCTCTTATCGTCATTGTTGGTTTCGCTGCAATCTTGAGCGCGCCCGGTTGCAAAGTCATTAACAGCATGTCCGGTGACACCACTGAGAAGGCTGCCGATGCGCCTCCGGTAGCTGATGCGCCTGCTGCAAAGGGCGCCGCGCCTGCGGCCGCTCCCGTGGTGATCGACCACACAATGAAGCCGGAGCTCTTTGTGCAGGCGGTTGCCGCATCGGACCTTCTGCAGATCAACCTCGGAACAATGGCGATGGAGAAGGCGGATGCACCAACTGTGAAGGATTTCGGGCATCGCATGGTGACGAACCACACGGCTATCCAAGTGATCATCGGGAAGATTGCCATTGCGCAGGAGATCAGTCTGCCCAAGGAAATTGCAGCTGAGGATGCCCCGATCGTTGCAACCTTGGAAGGTCTCACTGGCGATGCCTTCGACAAGGCGTATATGGCCTACATGGCTGAGCAGAACCCAAAGATTCTGGCCATGTATCGCTGGCAGTACGACAACTGCACGGATCCGACCGTCAAGCCGTTTGCCGTGCAGACAATGCCGATCATCGGTACGCATGCGCGCCTTGCTGAGGTGCTCAACGCAGAAGTGAACAAGGAAGCGATTCGCCTTGCGGCAGAAAAGAAGGCGGCGGAACTGCAGGCAGCGGAAGACGCAAAGGCGGCCGCCGCGGCAGAAGTAGCAGCGGCTTCCGCGAAGAAGAAACCAACGCAGAAGAAGCCGCCGGCACAGAAGAAACCGGCTGGGGCGCCGTAATGTGATGGAATTGGCGAGTGACCTGCGGCATGACCGGAGCGGGCGTACGGCGGACGTCCCGTGAATTGCAGACGCCGGTCCTGCTCCGCGGCACGGGTTCCGTAGACTCCCCTGCGTGCTTCCAGACCTGCAATACGCCGCAATTCGTTTCGAGAACTTCGTTTCCGAGATCCTTCTTCCGGCTGCATTTCCGGAACGTGCGCCGCTCGATGTTGCGGTGTGGCAGACGCCCGACCGCGTGACCCCGGATGTTGCGTTCGAGCAGGCGTATGCGCCGGTCGAGCTCGGCTGGCGATGGGGCCCAGTGTGGAGCACGGCGTGGTTTCGTCTGCGCGGTTCGCTGCCAGCATCCATGGCAGGCAAGCGCGTTGCATTACGGTTCTCGTCCGGCACCGAGGCGCTCCTCTGGAAGGACGGCGTGCCGCACCAGGGGTTCGATCCATACCGCGATCTTGCTTTCCTGTGGGAGCGCGCGCCAGACGCGAGTGGCGCAGTTGCGCTCGACCTTCTGATTGAAGCGGCGTGCAACCTGCCGCTCGGGATCAGCACTTTCTGGTGGGATCACGCGGAGCAACAGGCGCGTTGGCGAGAGGAACATCCAGGTCGTCTTGAATCAGCAGAACTCGTAGTGGTTGACGAAGCGGTGTGGCGCTTTGCGCAGGGCTTCGATGCTGCGCGCAAGATTCTCCTGACGCTTCCCGAGAGCGACGCGCGCGCGCACGAACTTGACCGCGGCTTACGCGCGCTGATGGCGCGCATTCCTGTACGCGGCGCGGCGATGGGTTCGCATGCGATGGCGATGCACGGGGCGTGTTCTTCGCTCTTTCCGGAGTTGGCAGCACTTCTCATGGGCCGCGGCGCGCAGACGCCGGTGGTCTGCGATGCGGTGGGCCATGCGCACATCGATACCGCGTGGCTATGGCCGATTGCTGAGACCAAGCGCAAGTGCACGCGGACATTTGCAAATGTGCTTCGCTTGCAAGAACGATTCCCGAATTTCCACTTCCTTTGCAGCCAGGCGCAACAGTATGCGTGGATAGAGGAACGGTCGCCGGAACTCTTCGCGGAGATCAGCGCGCGAGTGGCCGAGGGGCGCTGGGAAGCAGCCGGTGCCATGTGGATTGAGCCAGATTGCACATGTCCTTCCGGTGAAAGTTTCGTGCGGCAGATACTTCATGGATGCGGATATTGGGAGTCGCGTTTCGGCGTGGCCGCGCCGCAGCGGTTCCTCTATCTGCCCGACACATTTGGATTCCCGGCAAGCTTGCCGCAGATCATGGCGCAGGCGGGGCTCGACACCTTCATCACCAACAAGATGAGTTGGTGTGAGACGAACAAGTTCCCGAATGTCACATTCCGTTGGCGCGGCCTCGATGGCACTGAGATTCTCACGCACCTGACGCCTGGTCACAATTACAACAGCGCGATCGAGCCGAAGGAGTTTCAGTACGGCGTGAAGAATTTGGTGGAACAGGACGGCGCGCGCATTCCTATGTATTTGCAGCCGTTTGGTTACGGCGACGGCGGCGGCGGACCAACCGCTGAGCAGATTGAGCGCGCCAATATTGGCGCACGCTGCGATGGACTACCGCGCGTGGAGCAGAAGAGCGTGCATTCCTTCTGCGAGGATTTGCATCAAGCGCAGCGTGCGCTGTGGCGCAAGGGTCAAGACATCAAGGTCTGGGACGGCGAGTTGTATTTGGAGCTGCACCGCGGCACGTACACCAGCCAAGCATGGATAAAGGAAGCGAACCGTCGCGCGGAAGGGATGTTGCGACTCGGCGAGGCACTCGCGTGTGCGCGCGCCGGTGTGATGGGCGATGCCGCCAGTGCCGAGGCCACGCGCGTGGCGCTTGACGGAACCTGGAAGACGGTGCTTCTGAACCAGTTTCACGACATTCTGCCGGGCAGCTCCATCAAGGAGGTCTACGACGACGCGCGCGAGCAACTCGATGAAGTGCGACGTGATGCGATGCGCACCGTGCAGGGCGGGATGGCGTGGATGGCGGGAGCCGCTGGCAACGCGAGCGCACCGTCTAGCCCTGAGCAACTCGTGATCTTCAATCCCGCGTCGACCGCGCAAAGCGGGACGCTTGCAACCGAGGAGGGCGAGGTCCTTGCGATCCGCGTTCCGGCGTTTGGAATCCAAATGATCGATCCGGCGCGTGCGCCGCAGCCCAGCGCGCACGAGACAGTGCATGTCGATGGCGAACACACGCTGCGAAACGGGCTCGTTTCCGTGACAATTGATGACGCCGGACGGATCGGCGAATTGCGCCGCATCGGTGATGATCGCGTTGCGAACGGTGCGGACCACCACGGTGAGCCATTGCCGATGAACCAGTTGGTGATCTACGAAGATCGTCCACGCCGCTGGGAGGCATGGGACACCGACCGCGACTACCAAGAGCAGGCCATGCGCGTGATGACCGCCGCCGAGCGAATCACTGTTTCGAAGCGGTCGCCGTTGCTAGCGGAGATCACGGTAGAGCGTCCGCTTGGTCAGGCGAGCCGCCTTGTGCAGCGCTATCGGTTGCTTGCTGGCAGTCCTCGCGTCGACATCGTGACCGACATTGAGTGGCACGAGGAGCAAAAACTTCTGCGCGCGCTGTTCCCGTGCGCGGTCCGCGCGCGGCGTGCGACATTTGGAATCCAATTTGGTCACATCGAACGCGCGACGCACGACAACACTTCATGGGAACGCGCGCAGTTTGAGGTTCCTGGGCACAACTGGATGGATATGTCAGAGCCGGGTCTTGGGGTTGCGGTGCTCGATGATGGCAAGTTCGGGCGCAGTGCCAAGCATGGCGTGTTGGGCCTGAGTCTTCTGAAGGCACCGAATTTCCCGGATCCAACTGCGGACCGCGGGCATCATCGCTTCACCTATTCCGTGCTCGCGCATGCGGGCGACTGGCGCGCGGCGGGAGTTGATGCGCAGGCTGAGCAATTGAACAATCCGCTTGTAGGCGCGATGACGCGCGGTGCGAATGTGGCGGCATGCGCGAGCGCAACCCCCAGCGCAACGGACGGGCGTATTACCAACGGTTGGCAGGCAATTGCTATTGAAGCAACCGGCGCGGCACACATGGAGATTGCCGCTCTCAAGCCTTCAGAACAAGCAGGCGGTATGGCATTGCGCGTGGTTGAAGTGCGCGGTGGTTCAGGTGTTGCCACTGTTCGCTGGGGATTCCCGGTTGGCACGGTATGTGCCGCGGACCTCTTTGAGCAGAGCGTCGATATCGACGGATTCGCACACGATGTGGCAACCGGCACAACGCGATTCGCGGTGCGTCCATTTCAAATTGTCACACTGCGCGCCGATATCGCTGCGACCGGAGTGAGGGCCTGATATGCAACTGCTCGACTGGACCATCGTCGTTGCGTTCTTGGTGGCGCTGGCACTCTCCGCGTGGAGCATGCGTCGGCACGCAAATAGCGTGAGTGGATTTCTGAGCGCCAACCGCCTTGCGGGGCGCTATCTGCTCACGGTTTCTTACAACATGGCGCAAGTGGGCGTCATCACGTTGGTCTGGTATTTCCAAGTTGGCTACGACGTCGGTTTCACGCAATATTGGTGGGGCTACATGGAGGGGCCATCGCTGATCTTGCTGGCGATTACTGGTTGGGTGATCTATCGATTCCGCGAGACGCGCGCCATGACCTTGGCGCAGTTCTTTGAAATGCGTTACTCGCGGCGCTTTCGTATCTTCAGCGGGATCGTTGCGTTCATCTCGGGCATTCTGAATTACGCGATTTTCCCCGGAGTAACAGCGCGGTTCTTCGTTGCCATGCTCGGCATGCCGGATCGATTTGAGGTGCTTGGGGCGACCTTCCCAACATTCCCCGCAGTGATGGCAGCACTCCTGACCTTCGCAGTATTCATGGTGTTCGCGGGCGGAATGCTTGCGGTACTCGTCACAGATTTCTTCCAGGGCGTGTTCTGCTTCTGCACGTTCGTCATGGTCTGCTATTGGGTATTGCTGAAGTTCCCATGGCTGAAACTGCAAGAGACGATGATGATGTTGCCCGCCGGAAAGAGCATGCTCAATCCACTGGGGCTGCAAGACGAACAGAACTTTGGCGTGCTGTTCTGGTTGATCAGTGCGTTCACGCTGTTCTATGCGTGTCGCGCATGGCAGGGCGACCAGGGCTACAACAGCGCGGCACGCGACGCGCACGAGGCGCGCATGGGTCAACTTCTGAACGGGTGGCGATACCGCACGCTGATGTTGGTGACCGTGTTGATTCCCCTTGCAGTGCGCGCGTATCTCACGCACCCGGACTATGCAGTAGCGGCGGCTCCACTCAAGGAACTCATTGCTGCGCAGCCAACCGAGGCGTTGCAGGCGGAAATGCGCGTTCCGCTCGCGCTAGGCATCATGCTTCCGACTGGCTTGCTTGGCTTAGTAGTTGCTGCAATGCTCGGCGCGGCCATCAGTACCGATGAGGCATATCTGCATTCGTGGGCCAGCATCTTTGTGCAGGATGTTGTGCTTCCATTCCGCAAGAAACCGATATCAGCGCGCGGTCAGTTGTTCCTATTGAAGTCCGCGGTGCTCGGCGTGGCGATCTTCGCGTTCTGCTTCAGCATGTGGTACGAGCCCGGCATCTACATCGCCATGTTCGCAGCCATGAGCGCGAGCATCTTTGTTGCGGGCGGCGGCGCAGCGATCATCGGTGGTCTGTACACGCGCTGGGGAACAACCGCTGGAGCGTGGTCGGGGATGATCGTTGGCATGACGTTGTGCGTGTTGGGCGTCATTGTCACGAACGTCCCCAAGGAGTGGGTGAGCAGTTGGAACGCTGCCGATGCTGGCGCAATTCTGAACGGATGGGGTGGATTCTGCGCGTGGGTTCGCACCAATCTCACCGGCATGGTGATCAGTTTCATTGCGATGATTGCGTCGTGCATCTTCTACGTAACGGTCAGCCTCGCGGGTGGCGTGAAGAGTTTCGACCTTGATCGATTGCTCCATCGTGGTGCGTTCCGGACGGATGGTGACGCCGCGCTTGACGAGGCACCGCAGAACTTCTGGGAGAAGATCGGCTTCGATCGTCAGTACCAAGGCTGGGATCGATTTGTCGCGTGGATCACACTGAGTTGGCCGCTCTTCTTCACGGTTCTCTTCTGCATCGGCACGCCGTGGATGGTGTGGCGCAAGAGCCAAGGGACGGCAGTCACTGATGCAGAGTGGTCGGCCTATTGGCACGTTTGGGTCTGGGTGATTCTGGTGGCAAGCACCGCCGTGATGGTGTGGTTTGTCATTGGCGGAATGCGTGACTACTTCCGACTCCGCCGCGATCTCCGAACATTTACCCCTGACGCCTCCGATGACGGCTCCGTGCGGTAGCGTCTTGCAATGATCAGCGTGTTGCCGCAAGCCGAAGGTTGGACCGTCGAATGTACCGCGTGTAGCAGTGCGGCTACGCCCGCGGGCGTGATTGGCACGCGGTTTGCGTCCGAGGTTCCGGGCTGTGTGCATCATGACTTAGTGCGAGCCGGCATCATCATTCCTGTTGACCAGGGTGACGGTGAAGCGCAGCAATCATGGGTGGGCCATGCAGACTGGCTATGGCGCGGCGTCATTGATGTCGCGCCGGAAGCGTTAACTGAAGAGTGTTGTGATTTGGTATTTGCATCGCTCGACACGATCGCGCGGGTCGCTATCAATGGCATCGAAGTTGGCAATGCCGCGAATCAGTTTGTGCAGCATCGATTTCCGGCGAAGCAAGCACTGCGCGTTGGCGCAAATGAAATCACCGTGGCGATCCGCGCTCCTGTTGATTGGGTGCGTACCGAAGAGGCGCGACTCGGTGCGCGGCCGGTAAACGGTGATTGGACTCCGTATCCATTCATGCGCAAGAGCGCGTGCAACTTCGGTTGGGACTGGGGTCCGCGTGTTCCAACGTCGGGAATGCCAGGCAGCGTGCAGTTGGAGTGCTGGAGCGGAGTGCGCATTGCAGCAATGCGTCCGTTGGTGACGCACTGTGACGGTGCGCGCGCAACAGTAGAAGTGCATGTCCGCGTCGAGCGATCAGCTGCTGCGAGCGGTGGTGCGGCTGCGAATGAAGACGGCGCCGAGAACGCGCCGCTCAAGGTCATGGCGCGCTGTGAATTGCGTATGCCGCCGCGTTCCTCTGCACCAGTAGAGGACGATCGCAAAGAGAAGCGCGCGAAGTTGCCTTCCAAGATTGTTGTCTATGTGCCCGTTCACGCAGATGGCACGGCAGTTGCGATCATTGATGTGGAGCGACCCGACCGCTGGTGGCCCCGCGGAATTGGGCGGCAGCCGCTGCACGCTTTGCATGTGGAATTGGTGCCCGGACCGGGTGCTGAAGAAGGTTGGCCAATTCGCGGCAGCAAGGAACGCGTGGTGCGCAAGATTGGTCTGCGCACTTGCGAACTCGATACTTCTCCGGACGAGCATGGTTCGCAATTCACCTTTCGCGTGAACGGTGTTTCGGTGCCTGTGACCGGCGCAAATTGGATTCCAGCGTCGCCGTTTCCATGCGCAGCGCGGGACAGCAATACGGTTGAGCGATTGATTGATCTTGCTGCAGCTGCCAATCTCAACATGTTGCGCGTTTGGGGTGGTGGCATCTATGAGCATGACCGGTTCTATGAGCATTGCGACGAAGTGGGCATGTTGGTGTGGCAGGACTTCATGTTCGCCTGTGCCACCTATCCAGAAGATGCACCGATGCGCGCGTCAGTGAAAAGCGAGGCGCGCTATCAGGTAGAGCGGCTTGCTTCGCATCCGAGCATTGTGTTGTGGTGTGGTGGAAATGAAGATGTGCTGGCGTGGCAGTCATGGGGTTTCCGCGAGCGCCTTGCGCCCGGGCAGTCGTGGGGCATCGGGTACTGGACGGATTTACTGCCGCGAATCTGCGCGGAGTTGGATCCGACGCGGTCTTACTGGGCTGACAGTCCATGGAGCGGTTCGCTTGATGTGCATGCCAACGATCCTGACCATGGCGATCGCCACACGTGGGATCTCAAGTTAGATGGCTACCGTTCAATTGTGCCTCGTTTTACTAGCGAATTTGGGCATCAAGGGCCGGCCAACATGCAGTCCCTGCGCGAGGCGCTTGGTGACGCGGCGCTGGTTGTTGGATCGCCGGAGCTCGCGCTGCGACAACGCGCAACCGGCGGCGACACACCGCAGTACGGCGTCTTTATGGATGCGGCGTTTCGACCAGCGCGCGATTTTTCTGAGTGGCATTGGCAGGCGCAACTGTTGCAGGCGCGGGCGATGGAGACGGCGATTACTTGGCTACGAGCGCACCCGGAACGCTCGTCCGGAAGTCTCTTCTGG
The DNA here is from genome assembly GCA_947474065.1 of Planctomycetaceae bacterium. Taxonomy (GTDB): domain Bacteria; phylum Planctomycetota; class Phycisphaerae; order Phycisphaerales; family SM1A02; genus UBA966. The sequence goes on along the minus strand of CANJHD010000004.1, from coordinate 53,802 downwards.
CAACTCAATGATGTATGGACCGGTCACAGTTGGAGCATCATTGACGGAAAGATGCGCCCCAAGCCGGCGTACCACGCGGTACGTCGAGCAGCGGCGCCGAAGTTGGTAACCATTCAGCCAGTCGGTGTTGCCGATGCGGCCGGGGTGCGCGCCTTGCGTGTGGTCCTGGTGAACGACACGGTATCGCGTTGGAATGCGCATGTCATTGTGCGCCGTATTGATGTGCATGGGAAGGTGCTTGCACAGGCCCAAGAGCGCATCGTGGTGCCGCCGCGATCGGTGGACATGTCGCTTGAAGTGCAGGACCTTGTGGGTGCACCGGACGACGCGCGTGCGGAGGGAATTGTGGTTGATGTTCCCAGCCAGGACGATGCGATTGGCGAGGAGATTCCGCTTGCCGACCGCGACCGTATGCGCGCATGGTGGTGGTTTGCTCCTGACCGTGAACAGCCTGAAACAAAGCCTGAATATGAGGTCACCACTGGTCGATCGGTCAGCGACCTGTGGATTCAGGTCCATGCCCGAACCCTTGTGCGTGACCTGTGGATTGAGCCGGAGTGCGATTGGACGGAATGTTCGCCGAATTTGGTTTCCATGCTGCCCGGCGAGCGCCTCAACATGGTGTTGAAGGTGCGGGGCGGTACGGGCGATGCGCCAACGTTCCGGATTCATGCGCACTGAGCGCGATGACTGATTGATTTGAGAATGTGCGGAGAAATTCCGCAGCCACTTCCGGTTGTGATCAAAGCGCTGCGTACTTTGCGCGTGCAAGGATCTACAACAGAGGAGGTGGAATTATGTGTTATGGCGTTGACGGGGCGGCAGGCGTTTCTGGAGTTCAGGACCAGCGCAGTACTGTGGGTTGCAAGCGCCGTGTGAGTCGCAGACGCGTTATGCGCGGCGGGCTGGCTCAAGAGCGTCTGGCGCAGTTAGCTCGTGAAGCTTCGGCAATGCGCAAGTCGCAGACGGCGGAACGAGCCGCGCGCATTGATGAGTTGGTTGCGTCAGCTGCTGATTCCGGCGGCGACACGGATCGTTTCTACTGGACGCTTGTCTACGACATGGAAATGGCGCCGAACACAACCGGGCGCGCCATGCTCTTGGAGCATCAGATTGTGCCAGTTCCGCCACAAGATCTTGCAGCCGATGACGATTTGCACGATGAACTGTGGACAGTGGTCGAGGCCCTTGCTGCTTCCGGCGTATTTATCCTGAACAGCGATCACCTCTGTGACCGTGATCTGTACGCGCGGCTCTATTACCGCATTCTTGATGAGCCGACGCGGTGTCTGCCGCCGGAAACGGAGGCTTCAGAATTCATTGACTGCCTCCATCCAATGGACCTCGACGATTGCGGCATGGGAAAGAAGTTGGTCGATCGGCAGCAGGGTGCCCAGGAATCCGATGAATCAGTGCGGGGGCCAGGTATTCGCGGCCCATTCAATTCGCGCTCCCTTGCTGACCGGGATCGATGGATGCCGCGGCCACGCGCCTAGCGCGGGCGAGGATTCGTGGGCGGACGGTGGTGGTGCTGGTGATTTGCGATGGAACTTTCCGCTACCGTGCGGCGATGTTCCCAGCGAAACCTGTACTCATGATCATCTCCGCCCTCATGCTCGTTGGCTGCCTCGGCAGGCAGAAGGTTGAGGAGCCGGATGTGGCCGTCGTTGGTGACTGGCGTGCCTCAGCGAACGGGACGGTTATCACATTCTCGCAGAGTGGCCTGTATTCGATCGCGATCAAAGATCAGAAGCGGCCAGTGATGGGCTCGTTTACCTTCGATCCTGATGAAGGGACGCTGGTCATGCAGACGCGTCGCGAGTCGCCAATGTGTGCAGACGACATCGGCCAGTACAAAGTGCGCATCGGCAGCATGACCATGGATGTTGAACTCGTACGCGACACCTGTGCGGCACGATCAAAGCTCCTCGTCACATCCTTTGAGCGAGTAAAGGATGTTCGCGCAAGTAAAGCTGTGGTGGAGAAATGAGAATGTGGCGGACGCTCATTCAGTTGTGCACGCTGCTTTGCTCGCTGTGCGTCTGCTCGCCTGCAACCGCGGACTCCTCATGGCCGCAGACAGTCAGTGATGGCGACCGTAGCTTTGTGATTTACGGGCCGCAATTCAATTCCTACGGTGGGGACATGGTTGGTCTCACCCACGCAGTTACCCGGGTGCGCAACGGCGCGGCGAGTATCTCGCCTGCAGACATTGGAAGCATGACGGTCTCCGCGCAGGCTACGGCCGCTGCTGATGACGGCGAACTCGAGATTGCTTCGTTTCAAGTTGATTCGTTGTCATTCGGTGGAGTCATTGCGCCGCAAGATGACATTGACGCAGTCCAGCGTGCCATTGCAACACGAGCGTTCTGCATCACACGACGCGCTTTAGTACATGACATGCAGATAGAGAATGTGCGCGCCGCTGGTACGCCCGGGCTTGGCGACTTTGTTCCACACTTCCGCATTGAAAGGCAGCGAGCAACGCTCATCACTATTGATGGCGATCCGCAACTTAAAGACTTAGCGGATACCAATTGGCGGCAGGTGATCAACACTCCGTTTCTTGTTCTTCAGGCGCAGGATGGATCGTTTGTGGTTCGCCTTGGAGACGACCGATGGATGGGAAGCGCACAACTTGAGCAGGGGTACGCGCCCGTTGATGCTCCACCCGCTGCTGTGATTGTTGCGATCGGAACCTCGCCGGTGCCCCCGTCAGGCGTGACTGCGCCGTCTTCTGGCCCTGCAGGAGCGAGCGCTGGGTCGACAACTTTTCCAGCGGTGCTTGTTGTCACTGATCCAACCGTGCTCATTTCAATGAATGGCGAACCAGTGCTCGCCGATATTGCGCCGGGCGTTCAGTGGGTTGCGAACTCGCGCGCTATGGTCTTGCGTACTGCAAACCCGATTGCGTGGTGGACGCTCGCATCCGGTCGTTGGTTCTCGGCTCCAACTCTTGATGGCGCATGGACCCGCGTCGCTGCCACAGCGGTCCCGGAAGAATTTCGCGCACTACCCAGTGGACGCACGTTTGATCATGTGAAGGCAAGCATTCCGCGAACGCCCGAGTCGGTGGCTGCCGTTGCAGCGGCGCAAGAAGCTCGCACCGTTCAGGTGATGCGTGCTGCGGCGCATTGCAGCGTCAACTGGAGCGGTGCGCCGCTCTGGCAGGGCATCGACGGAACGCTGCTGCGCGGGTCAGTGAACGCATCGCAGCCAGTCATCGAATGCGACCGGTACTTCTACTGCTGCGACAATGCAGTGTGGTTCAGCGCCGCTGCGCCCGAAGGCCCGTGGATTGTGTGCGACGATCTTCCGGACGCAATCTCGCAGATTCAAGCGTCGTCTCCGCTCTACGCGGTCACAGCGGTTGACATTGTTGGATCGACCGCGGACAGCGTGACATTTTCCTATGTGCCCGCGTATTTGGGAACCTTTGTTGACAACGGCACGGTGGTTTATGGCAACGGTTACGACGAACCAGGTATCGCGCTTTCAGGAAACGGTTGGATGCCGCAGCCTCAGACCTTTGATCTCCCGCTGACATTCGATATGAATACCGGCACGTTCGCGCCGCCTACCGAGGATGCCGACCAAGGCACGCAGCCCGCGCTTGACCCGGATGTTCTTGTCGGCGGCTGGATCGGTTGGGGCTGGTGCCCCGGTTGGACCAGTGCCTGTGGCTGGGGTTGGCGCAATCCCGCATGGTGGTCGGATTGGCGCGCATGGTGGCGTCATTGGAATCCGTACTGGAATCACTGGGCAAACGCCCGCACCGCCGCACAACTTGCTCGTGATAACGCAGCGATAGCAGAGCGCAATTCCCGCGAGCAGTCCGAGGTGGCTCGTCAGCAGGGCGCCGCCGATCAGCGCCGTGTTGATGCACAAGAAGCGGACTGGCGTGCGCGCCAAGCCGCAGTGCGATCAAACGCAGAAGAGGCTCGCCGCGCCGAGCGCGCTGAAGAGGCACGACTGCGTGACACGCGCGACGCTGTTCGTCGTGCGCAAGATGAGCGCGCCCGTGCAGCCGCTGTGCGGTCTGGTCCAACCGCTCCGCCCGGCACCATGGCTTGGTGGTACGAGTACGCGAACGATTACTCAAGCGGTTACCTGAGCCGCGCGACGGGATATCAAGATCCGCGTTACGGGGTGGCAGTTGGTCGCGGCGGCAATTTGTAGCCGAGGAGTCGCAGGCTGTTCAGGACCACCGATACAGTCGATCCTTCATGCATGATCACTGCGAGCCAGATAGGGATTATTCCCATGATTGCAAGCGGAATCAGCGTGAACACCATTCCCATGGAGATGAATACGTTCTGGCGGACAATGGCTCTTGATGCGCGGCTGATGCCCACTGCGAATGGCAGTCGCAACAGATCGTCAGACATGAGCGCAATATCGGCGGCCTCAAGCGCAACGTCAGTTCCCGACTTGCCCATGGCAATTCCAACTGTTGCTGCAGCAAGTGCTGGCGCGTCATTGACGCCGTCGCCCACCATAGCGAGTGCTCCGTAGCGCCTTTGCAGTTCACGCACCGCATGAATCTTGTTTTCTGGCATGAGCGCAGCGCGCACTTCATCAATGCCAACGAGCCGAGCAACCGCATCGGCAACAGCTTGGTTGTCGCCAGTGAGCATGACTACTGGCCGCACTCCCAATGCATGAAGTTCGGCGATCGCCTCAGCCGCCTCTGGTCGCGGGCCGTCAATGAGCCCGATGGCGCCCAAGAACTTTCCATTTGCAGCTACCAGCATCACCGTGCATGCTTCTGCCTCGAGTGATGCGATCGCTGCCTCTGCCTCTGCGGTGGCACGCGGCGGCGCATTGGCATCTCGTCCGGCATCGTCGCTGGCAAAGAGTCGTAGTGCTCCAAGATGAACACGTTCGCCGTCCACCATGCCCGACATTCCCTTGCCGCGTACCGCCTGTGCGTCTGCCGCCGCTGAGAATGTGATGCCGCGCGAACGCGCCGCGCCAACAATCGCGCTCGCAAGTGGATGCGTTGAATGGTCTTCAATTGCCGCGGCGGTGCGCAGGACTCGCGCTTCATCGGCACCCGCAAAGGTGATCACGCGCCGAAGTGTGGGGCGCCCCACGGTGAGGGTTCCCGTCTTGTCCATTGCAAAGCAGTTGATGGACCCGAGCGATTCAAGATGTGCGCCACCTTTGATAAGTATTCCATGTCGCGCAGCGCGTGCAACGCCGGCAAGTACTGCAGCTGGCGTACTAATGGCAAGCGCACATGGAGAAGCGCCGACAAGCAGCGTCATGGCGCGCAGGAATGCATCACTCCATCCAAGCCATCCGACAACGGGCGGCAGAATCGCCATGACCACCGTTGATCCAATCACCGCCGGAACATAAACGCGTGTGAATCGCTCGGCGTAGCGCTGGGTAGTGGACTTCTGTCCTTGCGCCTCTTCCACCATGCGGATCATCCGCGTAACAGTGGAATCAGCAGCAATGCGCGTGACTTTCACTTCTATCAATCCATCGCCATTCAACGTGCCAGCGAACACGTCGTCGCCGGGTCCCTTTTCAACCGGGATACTCTCGCCGGTGATCGGGCTTTGGTCGATGCTGCTCGCGCCGGCAGCAACCGTCCCGTCCATCGCAACGCGTTCCGCCGGACGGACGCGCACGAGATCGCCGAGCGCCACCGTTGTCACCGCGACCTCTGTGAATTCGTTGCCTCGGCGCACCCATGCCGTCTTCGGCGTCAGGCGTCCGAGCGCTCGGATCGCCTTGCGTGCCTGACCCATGGCATAGTGTTCAAGCCCATGCCCAAGGGAGAACAGCACCAACAACATGGCGCCCTCGGCATACTCGCCGATTGCCGCTGCACCGAGCGCGGCGACGGCCATCAGGAAGTCCACATCAAGATGCCCGCGCCGCAGTTCGCGCACGCCCTCAACGAACGCCGCCCAACCTGCCACGACGTAACTGATCGCAAAGAGTGTTCCCCATGCGGCGAGCGGCGCATCGCTGCGCTGCAATAGCCAGCCCACGAGCAGTGCGGCTGCAGCTACGGCTGGCTCAAGGAGTTCGCGGTTACGGCGCCACCATGGCGCGTCATCTGGAATTTCTTCGGGGGTGTTTTCGCTCACGGGTGCAGGGAGGATATCGGTGTATTCGGCTACGATGAGTGAGCGATGTCAGAAGAAGGATTTCAATTTCCTGCCCCCACCCCAAGCGATCTTGGCGATCATGAAGTCCGCCGCGAGGGCAGTGCCCTTGAAGGGGCTCGCGTTGCGCTCTTGGTGACCGGTGGAATCGCGGCTATGAAGGCTCCGCTCTTGGCGCGTGCGCTGCGCCGCCAAGGTGCCGAAGTCACCGCATTCGCAACCACGGAAGCACTTCGCTATGTCGCACGCGAAGCGCTGGAGTGGGCATGCACGCGGCCAGTGATCGTTGAATTGTCTGCGGATGCTGAACACCTTTCTGACGCTGCGCCGTTTGATATTTATCTGATTGCGCCAGCCACCTACAGCGTCATTGGAAAGTGTGCGCACGGGATCGCTGACACCCCAGTGACCGCCACGCTCGCGAGCGCCATTGGCCGCATGGAGCGCGGTCATGCGGCGATACTCTTTGCGCCCACTATGCACGGATCGATGCATAATTCAATACTTGTTTCTAACCTTCAGGCGCTGCATGCGATCGGCTGTACTGTTGTTACGCCGCGCGATGATGGTGGCAAGCACAACCTTCCAAATGAAGCAACCTTGACCGACGCGTGTGCACTCGCTTTCGGCGGGCTGCGTTCGGCAACTCGTTCGCGCTCGCATAAGTCCTGATTTCCCATTTCTGACTTTAATATTCCACATCATGAACATGGTCATAACTGCGGTCTGTGTGTCGTCATTGTTTGTTGTCCACGGTGCATTAGGAATTCAGGCCGCGCCTGTACCGCTACCTGCGCCACAGCAGAATTCAACGCCAGTTGCAGGCCAATTGTTGACGCCGCCTTCGCCTCCCCCGGCGGCGCCAAATAGTTTGGTTTCAGCCCCGGGACCTGTTCCCGGCGGCGGCGGCGTCTCGCTTGTTCCGACTACAGAGACAGCGGTATTGAGTTCACCAGTCCCCACTATCTCCCCGACTTGGGGTTATCGCGTCGCCGTCATCGGCGATGAGATTTTTGCCACCGGACCGGAGCGAGCGATGTCGCCCGGTTCGTTTGGACAACTTTGCACTTGGACTCGAACCGGCACAACTACTTGGAAAGCCGATGCGAATCTTGTGCAACTTGCGCGAGCCCAGGGTGGCGATGTCGGATTACAACGGCTCGAGCGCGGCGGCCCATTCATATTTACCGCCGTGAATCGAGATAACGTAGGTACTACGGTACGAGTGCTGAAGCCGAGCGGCGGAAAGCTAGCCGAAGTTGCTGAAGTTGCACTCCCGACGAACACCAACGTCCCTACGTTTGGATCGTCATTTGCAAGTGATGGCGCAACGCTCGCAGTCGGTAGCGCGGACATGCGATTCTCGGTACTCACATCGAGCACTGAGCGAGTGCGCGATCCCAAGGTCTATATCTATTCGAATCGACAGGGGATCTGGAATCTTGATGGGTTTGTTAAAGCGCCGACATCTGTCGTCGGCACGCCTTCTGAAGCAATGTGGTTCGGTGCCGCGCTTGATGTTGACGCCGATGTGCTTGCTGTCGGTCGCCCTGCAACCCTTTTGGTGCGCCATGGAGAGTCCATGCCAATTTCCATCGCTTCTCGCGTGCATGTGTATCGACGGCTCGCAGGTCAATGGATGCCAGAGGCAGAACTCCTTGGGGCGGCAGTTACGGACATGCAGTCCTTCGGCATAGGGGTGGCCGTCGAGGGCGACACGCTTATTGTTCGCGGTATCGATTCTTCAATTCCGGAAACGACTGCTCGCGTGTGGGTTTACGCACGCATTGGCGGGTCGTGGGTCTTTCGGCAAGAGTTAGTTCCGGCAGCTGGAATCACCCCTGGACGCGCGTTCGGAACTTCTATGGCAATATCGAAGGGTCACATTGTCATCGGGGACACCTACGCACATGGTGCCGATGAGATTGGCGATGCCAACCCAGGTATGGCTCTCCTCTTTGAGGAGCGCGATGGACGGTGGGTGAACACCGCGCGGCTTATGCCTGCAGCGCCCTGCATGCAGCACAATTTCGGCAATGATGTCGCGGTCGACTGGCCGATCGTTGTCGTAGGTCGCACAAAGAGCGAGCGTCTCGGCCTTGAGCCGGGTGGCGCTTATGTGTTCGATCTGTCAGGCAGCGGTCAGGCTGTCTCGCCGCGGCCCCAGTAACGGACGACGAATGCGCCCGCGGTGGCTCCGCAGAGAAGTGACATGGCGGTGGCCCACTTGTCCCACGGGAGCGGCTCGTGCCAGGCGTTTAGCTTGACCCACGGGTTCCAGCCGATCGCGAGCGCTGCAAAGATGGCGGCCCACAATGCGTTTCCTGCGCGGACGCTGACTCCCGAGCCAACAAGGAAGATCCCAAACAGTGCGGCTTGCGCCCACACTACGAATGGACCATCGTTGATGATTCCTGCTCCGCGGAGAAGCAGGTAGATCGCGGCGAACATGACAGCGAAGAGGGCACCCTTTGGCATAGTCCCTTCTTCGGCAGGGTTGCCGCTGAATCCTTACAGATCATCGTCCGCGCCTCGCGTAGAGTCGAAGTTTGTCCGAATAACACGTCGGATGGACGCATTCGCCGTACACTTCGCCGGAGATGAACGCAGACCGAGCCCGCATCGCGGAACTTGCCGACGCTGCGCGGCGCTTGCCAACGGCAGAGCGACGTGCGTTCCTTGATGGATTCCGGCTTGACCAGGAAACGCGTCGCGCGGTCGAGAATGCACTGGCATCTGACCCGACGCGTGTGTGGAGTCCTTCGAAGGTTGAGCCGGGCGAAGATGAACGTCCGCGCACGGGCGGCACTATTGCGGTGGCAAGCGATGACTTAGCCAACTCGAATGCGGGGGTAGCTGAAGTTGACGAGAAGAAGCCGAGGGATGCTGCTCGCGCTATGGATCCACTCGTCGGCAAAGAGTTTGGCGGAGTAAAAATCGAGCGGGTAGTGGGATCAGGCGGCATGGGTCGCGTCTACCTCGGCACTGATTTGTCATCAGGAAATCGCGTAGCGCTGAAAGTATTGCTGCGCACACATCGCGATGAAGATGTGCGAAAGCGCTTTGATCGCGAAGGACGTCTCCTAGAAAAATTGCGCCATCCAGGAATTGCCACAGTGTTTCGCGCAGGTATTGAGCAAGACGCGGATATTGATGTCCCGTACATCGTCATGGAATATATCGATGGCGTGCAGAATATTTCCGATCATGTATTCCAAGAGCGACTTGGAATCCGCGAAACCGTCGATGCATTTCTGCAAGCGTGCGATGCCGTTGGCTTTGCGCATCGCGAGGGATATGTTCACCGCGACATCAAGCCGCAGAACATCTTGGTTGATCGCCATGGTCGCGTGAAGGTGATCGATTTCGGCGTCGCTCGAGCGATTTCTGTCGACAACGCAGCTGCCACCATTCGCACAGAAACTGGTCAACTTGTTGGCACGATGCAGTACATGAGCCCAGAGCAGTTCATTGCCGACCCGCGCGGCATTGATGCCCGCACCGATGTGTATGCGCTTTGCGCCGTGCTATACGAATTGCTCACCGGGATTCAGCCGCACGATCTGCGCGGTTTGCCAGTGCATGAGGCCGCGCGCGTGGTGTGTGAGACCGAGCCGGCGGATGTGCGCCACTGCAATCCGCGGATTGATGATCAACTCGCAGCCATTGTCATGGACGGGCTGCGACGGGAGAAGTCGAAGCGCCCGGACGACGCGCGTGCCCTAGCGCTGCGACTTCGTGGTTGGATGGTGAATGGCTCGCGAGTTTCATCGAGCACTCCAGCGCCGGCACCAGCGAACACGGCACACGGGTCGCAGGTTGGCTTGCAGACCGACACGGACCGACCACGCCTAGTGATAAGTGCGGGTGGCGTTGTGCGGGTCGGGGAAAGCGGTCCAAGAACGGCGCCTTCGGCGCGGGCTCCGCGTCGCGGTGCGTGGATCGGCGGATTTCTGCTCGTCTGCGCTGTTGCTACCGCGCTCGCCATGTCACTCGGGCTGATTGATGTGCGCGCCTTGCTCGCGCGCGGTCGCGCTTGGATTGGCAATGCAACAGGCGCCGCTCCTGATAGCGGCGCGCCTTCTGGAAATACGGGCAGTTCGACGCCTTCGGGTCCAGTTGCGCCCGCTCCGGGCATTCGCATGTCGGAGTTTCGGGTGCTGAGCGCCCCGCCTGGGGCATCGGTCACAGTTGACGGCACGCCGCGTGGGCGTACGCCTGCTGTGATCTTGATTCCGGCGTCGGAAGCAGTTCATGCCGTTGAGGTTTCCTTGGAAGGGTGGGGCAATGCGCGTGCTCGGTGGTCGGGCGCGGACACTCCAATCCTCGCGCTCAACATGCAACCGCTCGCAACTGTTGAACGCCTCCCTCGGCTATTCACGCTTGAAGTTGGTCAATTGCCGCGCGGGGCAGTGCTTCGGATCACCGCACCGGAGGCGCGGGAGTTGACGGCTGGCACATGGTGCGTTGAGGTGCCATTCGTGCAACGCGAAGGGGCCTGGGATGCACCACCGATCGTACTGACGGCCGTCGATTCGTCAGGCAAGCCGTTGTTGATCGAACACGGAACGCACCAATCGACCGGCGAAGCGCGTCTTGCGGTGCGCGCTGATGAAGCGAACAATCGCATTCGCATTCGCGTGCACTGACTACGAAAGCATAGTCAGTGCCCCGGGCGCATGTTCTTCGACATGTTGAAGATTGGTAGCAGCATTGCAGATGCAATACCGCCGACCACCAAGCCCATGCCGACGATCATGATTGGTTCCACCATGCTGGTGGTTGACTTGACAGCAATATCAAGGTCATCTTCCGCTGCAGCCGCGGCGTGCTCAAGCACTTCGGAAAGCCGTCCAGACTTCTCGCCGCTCGCGATCATCGCTACGACATTGCGCGGCACGAAGTCAAACTCACGGAAAGTGGGCGCAATCTCTTGACCCTTACTGATGCGGTCCTCAAGGAGGATCCATAGCTTGGTGTAGTGGACGTTTCCAGTGACTTCGCGGCAGATACGAACCACGTCAATCAATGAAACACCCGCTGAAAGCAGAGTGGCCATAGTGCTTGAGAATCGCACCAAATAAAGGCATCGGAACATATGTCCAAGGACGGGCATCCGAAGTTTCACGGTATCAAGGGTGATTCGCCCAGCTTCAGTGCGTAAGTACCACCAAGTACCGCCGACGATTGCAGCGATGACGGGTCCATAGATCATCCAGCCCGTGCGGAGGAATCCACTGAGCCATACCAGTGCTTTCGTCGGTGCTGGCAGACGATCGCCTTGCGCCCGAAAGAGCGGTCCAAACTTTGGAAGCACGAAGACCATGATGATGGCTACGGCAAGCACTGCAACGAACAGCATGATGGCGGGATACATCATCGCGCCCTTGATCTGTTTGCTCGTCCGGCGCGCCTTGGAGAGATCCTTGGATACGCGCGAGAGCATTTCATCCAACTTTCCCGACGCTTCAGCAGCTCGCATCAAGGAAACCAAGAGCGCAGGAAATACCCGTGGGTACTTGCCAAGAACGGCACTGAAATCTTCGCCTTCGCAGACGTCGGAGCGGATCAATCGAACAAACTCGGCAACATCCTTCTTGGAGGCCTGTTCAGCAAAGGTGTCCAGCGATTCTGCAAGTGGTACGCCGGTGCGGAGCATCACGGATAGTTGTTGGCAGAATGAAACTACATCGTCCTTCGACATCGCCCGAGAGAGTCGGCGACGCAGACGTGCGGGGTCTGACTCTTGACCAACCGACGCTGCGATATCGCCAAGTTCAACAGACAAAATCGCGAGACCCTGATGGCGGAGCTCGCGTACTGCTGCTGCATGATCGTGGGCTTCCACGACGCCCCTGACCAACGCTCCGCCGTCCGAGCGACGTGCGCGGTAGGTGAACTTCCGAGTGGGAGCACCAGTTTCAATGATTTTCTCAGCGGCGGCAGGCACCATAGACCTCCTCGATTGTGGTCATTCCTTCAAGCACCTTCTGCACGCCATCGTCCCAAAGAGTGCTGAATCCGCCGGCCTTGAGAACTTCGCGGATCTTGGCTGGCTCAGAGTTGGCGCAGATCGCGTCGATGAGCGCCTCGTCGGGCACCATCAATTCATAAACGCCCAGTCGTCCGGACAAACCGGTGTCATGGCACTTGCGGCATCCGATGCCCTTCCAGAGGCGACTGCACATCGGTGCGTATTCGCCAAGGGATTTCAGTTGCTGAGCGTCGGGTGCAAACTCTTGCTTGCACTGACTGCAGATGCGGCGCACCAAACGCTGCGCAAGAACACCCTTCAAACTGGCGGCCACCAAGAATGGCTCGACGCCAAGATTCTGGAGACGTGTGATTGAACTTGGCGCATCGTTGGTGTGCAGGGTGCTGAGCACCAAGTGACCAGTGAGTGCGGCCTGAACAGCAATCTGACCAGTCTCGCCGTCACGAATTTCACCGACCATGATGATGTCCGGGTCCTGGCGGAGCAGGGCGCGAAGTGCACCAGAGAATGTGAAACCCGCCTTCGGATTGATCTGTGCCTGATGCACTCCCTGCAGGTTGGCTTCTACCGGATCTTCAACCGTCGACACGTTGTTAGCGACCGTGTCGAAAGTACCAAGCACGGAATACAGAGTGGTCGACTTTCCTGAGCCAGTCGGTCCAGTCACCAAGACAATGCCATAGGGCTGGTCGATGACGCCTTGGAAAGTCTCAAGCATCTTCGGACGGAAACCAAGTTTCTCAAGTCCAAGCTTGGCAGTTGAGACATCGATGATTCGCATCACGATCTTCTCGCCGAACTTTCCAGGCAGGGTGCTGACGCGCAGGTCAATCGCACGGCCCTTTACGCGAACGGAAATCTCGCCGTCCTGTGGCACGCGGCGCTCAGAGATGTCCATGTGCGCCATGATCTTCACGCGGCTCGAGATGGCGGCGTGCATGCGGTACGGTGGGCTCATCTTGTGAAAGAGAACACCGTCGATGCGATAGCGAACCCGCAGGTGGCCTTCGTCAGGCTCTACGTGAATATCGCTCGCACCCTCGGCAGCAGCGCTGCAGATCATGAAATTGACAAGCTTCACGACTGGTCCGACATCGTCGGTCGCGTCGAAGCCCATCATTTCCTCAACGCGCTTCTCCTGCAGTTGATAGTCAGCTTCGTCGGTGCCGTCAAAGAGATCAGCAACCAGCTCCTCGGCTTGCTTGTTGACATTCTCTGCAGCGCGAGTTGGGTCGCTCAGAAGCGCATCGATGCGCTCATCAGGCGAAGCGACAAAGCGCACTTTGAAGCCAGTCTCGCGGGCGATCAATTCCTCAACGAAGAAATTCTGTGGGTCTGCAGTGGCAACCACTAGTTCGGTTCCAGCCAAGAACAGCGCGCAGACGCGGTGCTCTTTGCGAAGGCTCTCCGGAATGAGCGCCATGGCTCCTTCTTCAAAGAGAGCCGCAGGCTCAAGAACGAATTCGACGCCGCGATTCTTGGCAACCGCCTGGAGTAGGACGGTCTTGTCTACCAATCCCATTTGAATCAGCACTTCGCCGAGGAGCAGGCGTTGCCCGCCGCGAACCTGCGCTGCAAGAGCTTGGCGCAATTGATCTGTGGTGAGCGTTCCGTCCTCGACCAGAATCTGGCCAAGCGGTGGAAGCGTCGCAAGCTCAATGTTGTACGGCCGGCTTGGCGCAGCATCGCGCTTTACTCCGTAGCCACCGTGATCGACTCCATGATTCACTTACGTGCTCCCTTCGTAGACTTCTCCGAAGCGCGTCCGGTAGACGCGTATCCAAGTTCAGCGCGCCGTCCCCCGTCACGGAGAACCACGCGTCGCTCCTGAATTTCTTCAACTACGAAGCGACGCCCATCACTGTCTGATACTTCGTCGCCCACTGCCACCGTTTCTTCCCCGATTACTGCATATTCACCAGCAATAATCGCCCGTAGGTGCAATCCAGCGGGTGCGGGAGCGCCAGTTGCTACGCCCGCGCTCGGAGTTGGAGCGTTGGACGTCTCAGTCGACATAAAGAATGGTCGAAACGGGTCGCGGACGGGGTGGGACTCCAGGACGAGTTCTACGCGGTGCCGTGCGATTGCAGCCACTGGGCTACTCGACTCTAACGCAGGATTGACATCCACCTCTGACGCGGCGACAGCCTTCGCAGGCTTGAACACCGTCTTCAATCCGAGTGCTCCTACCGTCAAGCACACGGCGGCGGAAAGAATGGCAAACTGCTTCGGTTGCACACCCAAGCGGCTGCACAGTTCAGTCCAGCGGCTAGCAATGGGCGCGCTCATCGGCGAGCCTCCGGGGCGGCTGGGTTCTGTGCTGGCGCATGCTCAAACCACTCTTCAAACACGATGGTGGCACGCACGGTGGCGTTGCCGGAGGTGGACTGTTCCAATGGTGTGCTCGTCACCACGATCTCTACTGAACGCGGAGTGACGAGCTGGTTCACGCCCTCTGCGGCATCGAGCACCCCAAAGATTGATTCAAATGATGCAGACATCTCCACGGTCACATCCCGGCGCGATACCGGGGCCCCGATGGCAATACCGTCAACCTGTGCGAGTGCGCTGGTGCGAATGGATTGCTCGCGCACGACAGTTCCGTCAGTCGGACGGGTAATGGTCGATAGCAGGTGGTCACGATCAGTGCCCTCGGCGAGTGGCCGGCAGCGGTGGCTGTATTCCTCACGCAGACTGGCAACATTTCGCTCGAGAAGCTGAAGATTGTTCTTCTGTGAGATGTTCTCACTGCTCACCGCTTCAAGGCGCTGAGCTTCGTCTTGCATGCGCAGGGCGCGGGCATAATTTGGAACAGCAAATAGCCCAGTAATCAGGACCGCTGCGATTGCCGGCGCGATCGCTAGGACCACGGTGTCTCGGTCGAAACGTTCGCGTATGTGCAGATTGGCAAGTCGCATTGAGGTCATCGTGAGGCTCCCTTGGCAACTGCCGCCACTGAATTTCCGTCTGATCGCACGTATTGGACATCGAGGTCGATCCGGCAATTCACGGCGAACTCCTGGATGCGTCCGCGGGCAATGTCGGTCGGCTTATTCTCAGAGACCGTGACCGCAGTAAACGGCTTGGTGTTTGTCAGTTTGCGCTCGAACTCATAGAGATCAGCGTTGTCTGCGGCGTAGCCATGGATGGTGATTTCCATCCAACGGGCCGGCGCAGCTGTCGGAACATTGCCAGCATTGGCTGGCGCCGCAGCGGACTTCGCATTTGCTTGCGCATTGGCATTGCTATCGTTCGACTTGCCGCTCGCAGATTCCTTCACTTCCATGCGAAGCATCGAAAGGCTGCTGCGCTCCGGCATGAGATTGGTGATGGTGGCAATGATGTCGCTCTGCTCAATGGGGAGTGCCAGGCGGTCGTACACGCTGAGATAGCGGTGCAGTTCGCGCTGTTCGGCAGCGAGGCGGTCGATGACATCATCTACCTTCGTGGCGTTGGTGGTCAGTGCGAGTGAGACGCCCCTGCGCGCTTCTGCTTCGTGGAAACGATTCAACGAGTGGCCGGCAACGCCCACCACCATCACGCCGAGAAGTCCAAGCAGCAACATGCTGCGGCGGCGCGAAGTAACTAGCACGCCGCGCCGGCGGACCTCACGGGGGAGGAAGTCGACAATGAACTCGGCCGACGCATTGCTCATGCGGCTGCTCCTGCAGTTGAAGTACGGGTCGAGGATTCGTGACGAGTGACTGCCTTTGGCTCGGCGTCGAGGCCAATACTGCTAGCGCTGGTTCGTGGGCCGCCTCGCCCGCCGAAGGTGGTACGGCCGCCGCGCTGTGGCAACGACTCTGTGGCAACTCGAATGTTCCGCAGAAGAACCGGTAGTTCTGTGCATGCTGCTCCGACAGCAGCGACCCAAGCGTTGCCATGAATGCATGCCTCGGGGTCACGAATGATTCGAATAGGCATCGCAAGAGAAGAACGCACGCCGCAGACGCTTTCAATCGTCGCCGCGGCCTGTGGATCAGTTGCGGCAGGGCCTGTCAACACAATCTCTTTCGGCCACCAACCGCCCGCGCTGTGCTCGACATGACGTAGGCAACGCAGGGTTTCCTCGGCAAGTGCACACCAACGCCATGCGGTTCCGGTGTCATCAACGCCATCGGATCCGAGGCTGATGGTCCCGGTGTCGTTTCCATGCAGTGTCCGACCGGTGTGAGTGCGACGATGAATCGTCATGCCGACTGGAGCCCAGTCGCCACGGATAGCACGCAGGAACGAAAGCGCGCCGTCGCGCAGAAGAATAAGTGTGGCCACACGATCTTCGATGTGGAGCAGTGCGAAGTCGCGCGACTCAGCTGGGTCAGCGCACTCGCTACTGCGCTGGCGAGTGATTGCCCGAAGCGCAGCAAGCGCCGCATGCTCAATACGAAACGCGGAAGTGTGATTTGATGAAATCACACTGGAAGCAGCGTTTACGGCCTCGCGTGGGATTGCCATCATGAGAACTTCGTTGCTGCCGCCAGCGGTGCCGCCAAGACGAAGATGGCCAATGACGGAACTATCGCCATCGATGCCAAATCGGTCAATCGCTTCGAAACGGACGCTTTCGGTGAGTTCCTGGTCGGTCATGGCGGGAAGGCGTGCGATGTCGGTCTGAAACAATTCGGCCGGCAGGGTGGCGATGACACGCTGGCCGGAGAAGTTCAACCCGGCGATCGTCTCGCGGATGCGCTCCGCCATTGACGCAGAGTCCATTCGATGGCCATTTCCCTCAAAGATTGAGCCTGCGATCTCAGCGGCCGCAGTGCACCGGTAGTCGGTGCCGCCTGGTGCAAGTTGCAGGAGGCGCATGCTTGTGCGTCCGAAGTCAGCGGCGATCGGAGCAGTGGATCGACCGCGTTGCATCCAACTGCCACGATCCGTGTTGTGTTTGAATCCGAACATACTGGTGCCTCCTAGTTACTCATCCGTATCGGAAGAGAGGCGTCGGCACTTCTGCCGACGCCTCTGGAATTCTTGCAATTGAACACCTAGCGTCCGATTACGGTGTCGGGGTGAACTTGCGTGTGGTGGCGCTCCATGTCCAACCCTTAGCAGCGTCGACCTGATTGACCAAGTCCTCAGCTGCGCAGTAGCCATTGGTAACGAGCTTGTTGAGCGCGGTAGCGCTGTAAGAAGTGCCGTTCGTCAGAGCAATAGTGTCTCCATTGGGCTGAAACTGGTTGAGTCGGGTCACCATGGTGGTGATCTGACCACCGCGTGCATCAGCGGCTTCGATGTTCGCATCATCAAGAGCGCCAGTCACTGAAGGAACCACGAGCGCCGCGAGGACGCCGATGATCACCACAACGATGAGGATTTCGATAAGCGTAAAGCCCTTGCGGAGCGTCGTGATCTTCTTGTTGTTGGTGCTGTTCGTCATGGTGAGAACTCCTCTTGGTTTGCTGCCTGGATCAATCTTTCAGTGATCCGCACTCGGGCAACTCTGCCTGAATCGGTCACACCAATACTCTCGGAAACAAAGGGGGGGGTCTGCAATCAATGCATCTGCAATTTCGCGAAATATTCCTCTAGCGAGGGTCCGTAATGCCCGATTGGGCTTGCAGGGGCGTGTTTAGTAATGGACAGTCTTTTGCGGAGAGAGCCATTTATGACGAATCGACCAACAGATCCCACGCCGGACACGAAGCCAGAGAATGGTGGATGGCAGGTGTCCATGCGTCGCCCGCGTGGTTTCACTTTGCTTGAGGCGCTGATTGCATCCGTGATTGTGGCGATGGTGGCCGCTACTGCATCTATGTCTGTTGCAGTGGGCGCGTCGATCGAACAGCAGAACCGGCTCTCTGTACTTGCTATGCAAGCGGCGGAGTTGCAGATGAGTTCTGTATTGGAACAGTCGTATGACACCATGAGCACGCTCGCGGGCACCGAAACGGTGGGGGCGATGTTGGCACCCATGCGCCCAGGTGCGACGGTGCGCGGGTTGTTGCCATCTACGTTTTCGGAGTTCTCACGCGTCACAACGATCGTCACCGAGAACCGAACGCTCACTCAGTACAACAACTACACGGTTTCTGGAAAGCGAATTGACGTAACCGTTATTGGGCCGGGTGGCATAACCCTCGCGCACCTCGTGCGCTTCCGCGGAGTGGATCCAACAACATGATGTTCCGATCTTCGCAATTTCCGAAGCGACGCCCCGGCTTCACATTGGTGGAGTTGCTGGTGTCGATTACCGTGACGGCAATCATTGCCGCATCGGTAGCGGCGACGGTTTCTGCGGTTGCGGTCGGATTACAAGGTCAGGACGAAGCCGCGCAGGAAGTGGCGCGCTTGGCGCGGAGCCAGGCACGCATCGCCGATCATCTCTTTCGCGCACGCATGATTCTCTCCGAATCGACCACGGTCGCCACTCTGTGGCTTCCTGCTGAGGCGTTTGACGGAACTGCAACCAATGCAACCGAGTACGACACAATCAACGGGAATGAGCTTCGTTGGTATGTGATTGACCGCACGAACCGCGTTGTCAGCATGCAGCGGCTCACGAACACGTTGAGTCGCACTATTTACCCGCTCGCAACCGATTGGTCCGCATTGCGGACTTCGCTTGCCGCGTCGGGATCGCTCGTGACCACTACGGTTCTTGAAGGCGTCCTCGATGCCGCATTTCGGTTCACCACATTTAATCCGTGTTCGAACCGTCGCCTCGTGCTTGATGTCCAACTTGATGACGATCACGGCGGCATGCACTTTGAGCTTGGTGGAATCATCGATGCCTTGCAGCGGCACACGGACTGTCAATAAGGACCAACATGAACAATCACGCCTTCTATTCTCACCGTAATTGCCGCCGACGCGGCAGGGTTGTCGGTGCAGGTGGCAAGACTGCCGCCGGCATGGGGCGCGGTGCAGCGCTCATGCTTGCGCTGTTCGCCATGATGGTGGTTGGAACCACAACGCTCTCGTACGTGGCGAGTCGGGAAACATCATCAGCAATCGCAGCGAATGCGCAGCTTGCGGCTGACGCACGAACGCTGGCATCATCGGGAATGGCTATTGCCAAAGACATTCTTCGCTCGAGCGAAACGGTTTGGCGCCGCAATCATGTGGGCGGCGTCCTTCTCAATAACTATGCGCTCGATGGTGGCACGGTCACCGTGAAGTTGGTGGACATTGTCAAGCGCGCGAATCCTGCCAACGGGGCCAACATTTTCCCTGATGATTCCACCACCGAAGTGGAGGTCACCGTCAGCAGCACACGCAATGGCGCCACGTGGAGTTCCGTGGCGAACATGAGCATTCCGAGTGTGGTGAAGGGCGAATATGCCATCTTTGCCAACAAGATCATGATCATTGATGGATCAAACAACTTCATTGGGCGCTGGCCGAACGCGCCGATGAGCGCACAGAAGTTGCGCGTGAATATTGGTACGCAGGCCGACCTCGCTTTCCTCAGTAATGTCTACCCATGGTTCGGAAGTGGAGTCTGGCTCCAAGGTGGTTGCCGGTTTGAAGCAGAAGTTGCTGGCTCGACGCCCACGGATCCAGATTCCATGAAAGCCACATGGATCTACTACCCGTATTCGGCGAGCGGGTTGATTGTCCAAGGCGCGAAAGCAAGTTCGGTTGCAGCCAAGCGCATGGACCCACTCGATTCCATACGGATGGTGAGCCCGCCAGTGCCACCAACGGTGGGCGGGACATACACCAACTACACCAATAACTACGTCATCAACGGCGGCACCTACAGCGTGAACTCATTCCGCGTCAGGGCGGTATTTCTTCCGCAGCTCTTCACAAAGAATTTTGAGGTGCGCGGTGGCGCCACCGTGACCCTGAATACCGGCACCTATGAGGTGTACGGATCGTGGATCCTGCGCGACTCGCGAATCATCATCAATGGCGACGTGAAATTTGTGATCAATCCGAATTTGGCGCTGACCGGTCTCGATTGGCAGAACTCCTCTGTGGAGATCAATCCGAACAGTACCTTTGAGATTTACAACGGATACTCAATGGATGTCCAGAATTGCTGGATTGGCGCGCGGAAGCAGTACATTTGTAACAGCGTTTTAATTGACGGCGATCCGCATAAGAAGAATTGGTTCGGGCAGTTCACTTCGAATGATTGCTACGCGGTGGCGCCCACTTCCCCGCAGTACATTGAGCCGTGGCGTGTTCGTATCTATCCAATGAAGCAGTTCCTTTCGAGCTTCTTCATGTGGGATATCCGAGACACTTCGATTGTTGGCTCGCTATTCCTACCAACTAATCCGATTCGACTCTTTGGTCGTACACAGGTGTATGGACGAGTGGCTGCAAATCACTTGCTCATCTATGACACCGCAAGTTTCTTCTACGACCACGCGCTTGATCTTGTGACAGGATTCACGGAAGGTCGTGCGCCATCGCGCGGTGGTGATCCAGAGGACATGTTCCCGTCGCGCGTCATTTCATACGGATTCAACGCGGAGTCGGCTCGATGAATATTCATCGTCGTGCGTTCACGCTGATTGAGATGCTTATCACGGCGGCCATCATTGGCGTCATGGCGGGATTGGCAGTTGATATGTTTGGTGGCAGTCGCTACGAGCGCGTTGATGCGGGCGTCCGCCAGCTTGAGGCTGATCTTGGATACGCGCGGAGTGTCGCGCTTTCCACGCCAGCAGATCCGGTATTGCTGCGGATAGCTGTCAATGGCGGCAGTTACCACCTCGCACACGCAAGCGCCCCCGACACAGCACTGACTGGTCCAAATGGCCCATTACGCACGACATTTGGGAGTGGCAAGGCAGAGGTTGCTGCCGGCGTAGTGATTACCTCGAGTGCTTCTCGCGACATCACCTTTGGTCCCTTCGGCGGTGTTATGGATCCCGTGCCAACGGTGTATGTGTCCAATACAGACGGTCCCGAACGAGCCCGCGTAGTTCTTGACCCCTTTACCGGGGACTTGACCGTTACTTATCAGTCACATTGACGATCGACAAGAGTTCGGACCCCATGAAGGCCGATCACATGTAAAGACACGCCTGATTTCCTATCAGTGCGTTGGCGGGATGTTTCGCCCGATGGAGCGCACCTATGGCAACACCGAACGACAACACATCACCAGCATCTCCTCTTGCGCGATCGGCGTGGTGCGCCGCAATCGGCACGACTCTCGCCGTGGCGGCGATAGCGCGCGCGCAGTCTCCCGCATCTGGAGTAGCGGGCAGTGCGCCGGGCGCCGCGCCGAGCACTGCACCAAGTGCGACACCGAGCAGCACGCCCGCGAAATCGCCTGCAGTCGCACCCGCAACATCAATTTCTGTCAAGGGCGCTGCTGTAGTTGGTGCTGCAAAGACCGCAGCATCTCAGGCCGCATCGGCACCAACGCCAACGGATGATCCCGGTTCCGACCCAACTGCTGAAATCAAACCCGCAGTGTGGGGCGTCCCCGGTCCTAATGCTGGGCAGGGCGGCGTTTCTACTCCGCTGACAGGTCCGGGCGGTCGTCCGCCAGTTCCAGATTCACCCGTCGCGCCTGGAACGCCCTCAGGTCAAGCGACTGCCGCAGCCGCAAACCACAAGCCCGATGCGAAGGTTGACGTCACCAGTGAAGGTCGATTCTCACTGAGCGCGCAGGCGATTGATGTTTCCAAGTTGCTTGAACTTATTTCTATCAAGGCGCGCCAGAACATTGTGGCGAGCGACAAGGTGCGCGGCGTCGTCACAGTCAACCTGTATGACGTTCCGCTTGAAGACGCACTCAATGCGATCTTGAATGTCAACGGTCTCGCGTGGCGCCGGGAGGGCGACTTCATCTATGTGAAGACCCAAGGTGAAGTAGACGCCGAACGCAATCGTCAGGCGCGAGTCTTTACATTGCAGTTCCTCTCTGCCGACGACGCCATTGCGTTTGTGAAGCCGATCCTGACCGAGGGCGGTTCTGCAGTTGCGCTCGGAAAAGTGGAGCCGGGCTATCAGCCAACCGTAGAAAATGGTGGAGCAGACAGCTTTGCATTCTCCGCAAAGGTGATGGTCAACGACTTTCCAGAGAACATCGAACAGGTTAAGGCCCTCATCGCTGAACTTGACACGCCACCGAAGCAAGTGCGCGTCGAGGCCACCATTCTCACAGTGAATCTCACTGATGAGACAGCATTTGGCTTGGACATCTCAGTGGTTGGCAACATTGATTTCTCGAGCGTTACATCGCCTCTGCTTGCGTTCGATGATGTGAAGAGTGGTCTACTAAAGCCATCAACTCCGTCGACGGCTTCGCAGGCGTCGCTCTATCCGTCAGCAACTGGTGCACCGCCGCCGACCGCCAAAGTGGGTGTGATGACCAATGACGTGGCGATCTTCTTGCAGATGCTCGATCAAGTGGTGGACACCACAGTGCTGGCTCGGCCGACGGTGACGGTGCTCAATCGGCAGCGCGCGCAGGTTCTGATTGGCGAGCGGATTGCATACCTCTCGACGACGCAAACGCAGACCAGCACCACGCAGGAAGTGAAGTACCTCGATGTTGGTGTGAAGCTGATCTTCCGTCCATTCGTGTCACCGGATGGCATGGTTCGCCTTGAACTTGCGCCGCAGGTGAGTACTGCACGAATCAAGGACATCGACGCCGCAGGCGGTGGCAAGGCCACGGTTCCCGACGAAATCTCGCAGGAGTTGCGAACCAATGTTCGCGTGAAGAGCGGCCAGACGATCATCCTCGGCGGACTCTTCAAAGAACAGACCGAAGTAACAAACCGACAGATTCCAGGGCTTGGCGACTTGATTCCAGGTGCATTCAGTGGTGCATCGAGCAAGATGATCAAGCAGGAGATCATCTTCCTCATCACTCCGACGGTTGTGGAAGACGCGCAGGACTATAAGGCCGGCGATATGGCGCTTCGAACATCAGAGGCAGCGAGAGTGGGTGCGCGAGCGGGCTTGCTGCCATTCTCAGAATCGCACCTTGCGGGCAATTATCAATTGCAGGCGCTTGAGGCGTGGAAGGAAGGCGACCGTTCTACCGCGCTTTACTACGTGGACCAGGCTCTGCGGACGCAGAAGAATTCGACGTCCATGATGGCCTTGCGTGAAGCGATTCGCACTGATCACAAGGATCAGTTCCGCACGGAACTTGATGCCATTGACCTCCTTGATCCAACACAGCGGCAGCCGTTCAATGGCGTTCCGCTCTCTGACACCTTCAAGTACGCCAAGGGCTGGGTCACTCCGCCCAAGCCAGAGGACTTGAAAAAGGATATTCCGCCAACAGTAGACGACGACTATTCGCCGTTTGATCCACTTCCACTTCCGGATCTTGATGCGCCGGTGTTGCCGCGCGAATCCGGACGCGAGAAGTCTTCGCGCCCAGCACAGGAGCCGAATCAATGAACCGTCCAATTATTAACTGCATTCTTGCTGGTTCATTGGCAGCCACTACGCTGTTTGTGGGGGGTTGCGGAACCCCGCGTTCGCAGCAGGTTCGAAATGAGGCGCGTGGTCGGTATGACCGTGCTGGTGCACAGATTGCCTATGACCAAGCCCGCCAGTCATTCCAGTCGGGGCAGTTCGAGCCAGCGCTTGGGCATATCGATCGAGCCATCGCGCGCTTTCCGAAGGAGTCTTCGTACCAACTGTTGCGCGGTCGCATTCTTCATGAGATGACACGCATCGATGAGTCGCGCGATGCGTTCCAAGCAGCCGTGGAACTTGATCCGAAAAAGCCGGAGCCGTATTACTTCTTGGGAATCGTCTATCAGCGCTGGCGTGAAAACGACAAAGCGCTTGAGTCATATGCCAAGGCTGCTGAGTTGGAGCCAACCAAGATTCACTTTGTGGCCGCGGAGGTTGAAATGCTGACTCTGATGGGTCGCAACGACGAAGCCGATGCGCGCCTAACCGCTATCGAGAAGAAGTTTGAATTCAGTCCAGTGATTGATCGCCTCCGCGCTGATGTTGCCAAGATGCGCGGCGATGATGATCGGTGCGCGCAGTTGCTTGAGCGAGTTTCCATGCGCGAGACCGCATCGCCGGAATTGATTGAGGAGTTGGCATTTGCTCGCTACTCCAAGGGCGATTGGAACGGCTCGATTGCAGCGCTTGAGGATCCGGTGTTGGCGTCCCGCATTGGTCGCCCCGATCTGGCGCGCTTGAAGGCGCGAAACCTGATTTTGGTCAGTCGTCCACAAGAAGCCCGCGACATCTTGCTGGCAATTCACGACGACAATGATCCGCATGGTCGCACCGTGCTGCTCTTGGGTCACGCTGCGTGGCGCATTGGTGATTGGGGACGGCTGCGTGAATGCGGCGAAGATTTGGTGCGCCGACACCCAGAAATGGCAGACGGCTACATGTTCCTCGGCGCGAGTGCGCACAACGCAGGTCACTTGGATGAGTCGCTCGCCATGTTTGAGCAAGCAGTTGCCCGCGAGCCAGAACGTGCCGTTGCGCAGAAGCTTCTGACCACCGTCAGCGCCATCAAGAGCGGAGCGGATAAGGCTGCACCGATCCGCGCTGCTGCAGGCGCGATTCGTAGCGAGGCGCCGTGAATCGATCGGTGGGGTTGGTTCGTAAGTGGCTCCGTCGCGCAGTCGTCATTACGGCGAGCTTTTCTTTAGTGGTCCTAGCAGTTGCTGCCTACGGGTGGTGGATCGATCCGCGTGTCATTGTCATTCCGTTGCGCCAAGTTGCACTTATGCAGCTTGGTATTGCATCACGCGATATCACTGTCGATGGCCATCAGTGGCCATACTTGGAAGCTGGGCCGGCGGATGGTCCCGTTCTATTGTTTCTGCATGGATTCGGTACGAGTAAGGAGGCGATGATGTCACTCGCCGCAGTGTTTGCTGCGGACGGTTGGCACACCATTGCTCCGGACATGCCTGGATTCGGCGACCATGCGTTCCACACGGGTGAAGTGCACGACGGTGAGTTCTACGCCCGTTCAGTTGCATCGTTCATGGCTGCATTGAAAGTTCCGCACGCGACGGTCGTCGGTACGTCGATGGGCGCTGCGATTGGGTGCGAGATGGCGATCGAATCTCCGGAACGTGTCGACGGCCTGATCATGCTCTCGCCTGCAGGTGTGAAGGCGCCGGTTGTCAATGACTTCATGCGCCGCGTTGCTGAAGGTGCCAACCCATTGGACATTGCCAGCGTCGAGGACTTCGATCGCGTGTTGACTTCCGTCTTTGCGCGGCCACCATCAGTTCCAGCGCCATTTCGACGCTGGTTCGCAGAGACGGCGATTGCACGTCGGCCACAGACGCTACTGATTGTGGAGGCCATCAAGCCGTTCCTGAGCAATGGATTGCGCGGGCGGATGGGCGCGGTTGGAGCGCCGACCTTGGTGGTGTACGGAACCGCAGACGCGGTAACCGATCCGTCCATGCTGAGCGTCTTTGCATCGGAAATACCAAACGCCCGCACTGCGCTGCTCCCCGGAGCAGGTCACGTCGTATTTAGCGATGACTTCGTTGGCACGGTGCGTTCCATGCGCGATTTCATGGATTGGGCTGGCTTTGAGCGCGCCTCAGTCGCCTTGCACAGATGACGCCTTGGACTTGCCGGCAGTTTCCGCTTCCGCAGGCGTTGCCTCGGTGTGCATGCGCTGCTTTGGTCCAATTTCAACTGGTGTTGTGATTCGATCAATACGCGTAGCGAGCGCCGAATGACCCACTGGTGCCGTTGCTTTCCCGTCCAGAATGTCCCACTCGGTGATGTCGGCGCCGTACGCGGCAACATTTGCTTCGTGATCCATCTTGAATCCAATGCTGCCGAGAGCGCAGGTTCCGTAGACCCCGCCGGCGACAGCCCAGACGCGCACTTGCTCGTGCTTCTGCACTGGATCGCTTGTGCGTCCATAAGAATCGCCGAATGTGCCCTGAGCCTGTGCTAGGAAGTAACTGCCGTCAGCAACGAATTGATCGAGGGCAGCATCGTTTGAAAATACGATGACAACACTGCGACCTTCACCACCGATGGTCAGGCCGACGCCGAATCCTTCAACCTTGATTGCGCATGGTGCCGACCACCCA
Source organism: Planctomycetaceae bacterium (assembly GCA_947474065.1). Taxonomy (GTDB): domain Bacteria; phylum Planctomycetota; class Phycisphaerae; order Phycisphaerales; family SM1A02; genus UBA966. The sequence continues at coordinate 27,706 of CANJHD010000004.1, read as the reverse complement.
GTAGCAGTGCGTCGGAGCAAGAGGCCCTCGCCGCCAGCGCCGCTGATCACTAGTCCAGCTTGAGTCTCGTCAACAATGGCGATACCGCGCGCGCCGCGGAAGATCTCGGAGTCAACGGGGTTTGGCGACGACTGCACGCGGGAGAGCGTGCCGATCGAGTCAGTGATCCGCGACTGCATTGTGGGTGCGTCGCAGCCACAGAGCAGGGTGGCGATGGCAGTTCCGATGACGAAGCGCGAGTCCGTGCGCATGGCATTCTCCTAAAGGTTGGTGGCTGCTCGGATATCGGCGGAATGTGACAGAATGCTTGAGTGAACGCGCAGGTCTGGTCGGTTACCTTCTGCCTGCCGTCACTTGCTGCCGCTCTTGCTTCCTGGTTTCCCATCGCCGTCCTTCTTGCCCCCGCCAAAGGCATCCCCAATGCCGTGCAGCAGCCCCTCGACGGCGCCGCCGCCTTTGGATGCCGCGTCGCCAATCATGTTGATCGCCGACGCCCCAATCCGTCCGCCGGACCGAACCGCCCCGTTGATGGGGTCGCGCAGCACCGCCGGCAGGTTGTTGCCGGCTTCAGCCACGACGGCCACCATGACGGCTTCAAAGACCTGCCCGACCAATTGGTCCGCAAGGCCTGAGCCGGCCGTCTTTCCATCAATGTTCTTCGCCTCAACGTGCTTGAGATGAACGGCTACGGGGATGTTGCCAACGATCTTTGAACGCTCGGTGTAGTAGACGTTGACGTCTTCAAGTACCAGCAACTGGATCAAGAGGTCCATTCCAGGCGCTGACTTTGGGTCGGTTGGTTTAGCTTTCGGCCCATCTGATTTAGAGAGATTGGCGACCACATCCGCAACATTGTTCTTGTCGCCATCGCGGATGAACCAGATGGATACTGTGCTGAGTTCCACGCTTTCCACGATGAGTTTCTGACTACTGCTTTCGCCGGAGACGCGTACCGCGATATGACCCGCGTTCAATAGAAGTGGTGTTCCCCAACCTGCGGGGTTGGCAACACGCAGGCCGTTTACTTCCACGGCCAAGCCAAAGACATCAATGTGTACTGAATCGATCTCTACTTCCACGCCGAGCAATCGCGTGGCAACACTGCGCGCTACCGACGCGGCAATCATGTCCCGCGCAAACCATGCGATTACAAGGAATGACAGGAACGAAGCCGCAATGATGATCGCGAGTCGTCGAAGGCGATGTGGGGTAGCCATGCGTGACAGGCTAGTGATTCCACTGCGTTGCGGTCAACCACGAGATCGCATCAACCAGCAGCTGCGTGTGGAGCGGACTGATCCGGGAATCGGGTCGATGAATCGGTTACGGTGCCGTCCGGACGGCGCAACATCGTGCATTCGGTTGCCCCCGGGGCAATAGCGTGGCGAATGGCTGCAAGCAGCGCCCGCGAATCAACCGGCTTGCAGAGGTAATCATGGCAGCCAGACTCCAAGCACTTCTCGCGGTCGCCGGGCATGGCATGCGCGGTCAGCGCGATGATCGGAATGCGTTCCCCGGCCGCAGTGAGGCGGCGAACGGCCTCGTAGCCGTCCATGACCGGCATCTGCATGTCCATCAGAATGACATCATGCCGATTGAGGCGTGACGAATCCTGAACTCGTTCGACAGCCTTGGCGCCGTTATCGACGATCTCGACGTGTGCGCCAGCGCGTTCAAGGTGGAAGCGGATGAGTCGTTGATTATCGATTCCATCTTCGGCGAGAAGGACTCGTACTCCGGATAGTGGCTGTCGTACCGCTGATGGAAGACGCAGTACGCCGCTTCCTTCCTTTGATTCCGTGGCGCGAAGGCGAGCTGCTGGAACCCCCGCAAGGTCTCCGGTATCAATGCTGAACGAGAATGTTGTTCCGCTGCCAGGTGCGCTGCGCGCTGAGATAGTGCCGCCCATGATGTCGATGCAACGCCGGGTGATGGCAAGACCAAGTCCAGTGCCGCCATAGCGGCGGGTGGTTGAACTGTCGGCCTGGACGAACGGCTGGTAGAGCCGAGAAAGCTGCTCGGGAGTCATGCCGATACCGGTGTCGGCGATCTCGAAGACGAGTTTGTCCTGCGCATCGTCAGGGCGGCGCATGGTGAGAGTGACCGCGCCCTGATCCGTGAACTTCACGGCATTTCCAAGCAGATTGATGAGCACTTGGCGCAGGCGTGTTGGATCCGTGCTGATCGACTCCGGCACATCACCATCCATGACAAGGCGGAGTGCAAGGCCCTTCTGGCGAGCGCGGTCGTCCATGAGACGAAGCGCATCCTGCACAAGGTCAAGCGTGCGCACGCGTTGGCGATCCATGCGCATCTGTCCGGCTTCGATCTTGGAAAGATCAAGAACATCGTTGATGAGAGAAAGCAGGTGACGAGCATTTCGACGGATTGTTTCCACAGCCTCATCGCGTGACGGCGCATTTGGTTGTCCGTCGCCGTGGTCAGCAAGAAGATCAACAAAGCCAATGATTGCAGTCATTGGGGTGCGAATTTCATGACTCATGTTTGCCAGAAATTCTGTCTTTGAGCGGCTAGCGGCATCCGCATCGTTGCGCGCTGTCACCAGTGCCAAACTCGCTTTACGCTGGCTACGGGCTTGTACCAAGAGCACACCCGAAAGTGCTGCAAGCCCGACGATCATGGCGGAGGTTGCTGCAGTCACCAGTTGCCCATGCCCAATTTCTGCGGCAATCAACTGCGGCTGCGCTACACCTATGACAAATACATTTCCACCCTTGACAGTACGCAGGCCTCGGAGTGGATATGCGCACGCCATCTTTCCGGATGTCGAAACGGTGGAGCACTGTGCATCGGATCCGTCAAGCGAACTAACCAAGCCTGCAAGCGCGGTATCGGGGATGATGATGCCAACTTCTCCACGCTGCACATGTTCATCCAAGGCATGGCCTTGGCGGTCAACCATCAGCAAGTCAATACCTGGTGATTCTTCGCTCTCAATCAAAGATTGAATGCGTTCGAATCGCATGCGGCTGGTCACGAGTCCCACACAGCGACCAGTGCTTTCGTCGATGACTCGTGCGCTGCAGGCAACAGATAGTCCGGTAGAGTCCCACAAGATTCGGGTGAACTCGCACGATGTTTGAAATTCCAATATCGGCAGGATCGAGTCCGAATGGAGGCAGGCACTCACCACCGGTCGCTGTGAAATGTCCTGATTCAGCAGCAATTCAATGCGGGCTGCTGGAAATGGAGTTCCGTGCGTGTCGACGGAATTCACGGCCAACAAGCGACCGGCGATGTCTACAAATGCCAATGCATCCACATCCCCCGTCCTGCGAATTTCTTCATTGGCAATCTGTCGGAGGAGCGCAGTGTCGTTGCGGAGCATGGCAGCAACAACGCCAGAGCGATGCGTCAACTGTTCGGTGTGTTGAATGATCGGAGCAACCGCGTTCGTCAATTCATCGCGGGTTTCACGCGTCGCATCTCGCAGAAGCAAGGCGGTCTGCGGCGCATCGGTAGTATCGGTGTTGGTCGCGGCACGAGTGGACCGCAGTTCAACGCCGGTTGCCTCTGGAGCCGCGTCAAGTCGAAGATCGCGGACGACCATCACAAGACCGGAAACTACTAATAGCCCGGCGATGCCTCCAAACACAATGGGTCGCAAGCGATGACGAATAGCGGTTCCCATGTGCCCTCCAGTCTGCTGGGCACCTATCCCGCAACGCACGTTGTCGGCAAACCCAGCATGTCTACGAGAACACCATCGGGAATCGATGGGGCTGAGTCAAGGCGGTTCGCTGTCTTCGTATGATTTAGGGGAGATTTGCCCTAAATGTTGGGGCGTCATGCGACCGAGTTGGCCAATGAGGTCCGGGAAGCATGCGCTTCGGGGCGAAGCATTCAGGCGGCTACTCCGCGCCACCACGCAACGGGCGCCTCGGGGCACCCAGGGTGCTGGGTTCGAGCGTTGTTGGCTCAGAATTGGCCGCCGGCGCAGGCGCGCGCATCCGGCGCAATGTGTCTGCCTTCCAAGCGGGCATCTTGAACTCCCATCCATCACACGCCTCGGACAGTGCCGCCCAGTCAGGGACGAACGGGTCGCCATCATGCTTGGCAGGCGCTGGAACAGGCGCGCCGGGCCGTGGGAGCACGCTGATCGTGAACCATGTTCCATCTGCCTCGGCATGCCCATTCAGCGTGATAAGGGCGGAGCGCGTGTCAAAGCTTGGTGACCATTGCGGCTCCGGCGCTGCATCGGTTCGCGCGCGACGAACACCGTCTATTTCCAGTCGCTCCAAGAATGACGGAAGCCCGGTCTTCGCAGAATCAACTTGCTCAACGCTCCAATGTTCGCGTTCAGGCTCGATGACTGTGATGCCCCAGGGCATGCTTGGCATCCCGGGTTGCCTACCGGGGTCATTGGCGCTCGGCGTGGCCGTGAGTCCCTCGATTGACGCAGAGAGTGTCTCGCCGCTTGGGAGCGAGAGCAGCGTGCGGTCGATCCATGCGAGTGCGTCGCCTGGAACCTGAACGCGCCCAAGCGTGCGCCATGTTTGATCTTGTTCTGGGAGCCGTGCGAAGATCGCATCTGGCGCAAATCGTTCATCGCCAAGAATCACGTCCGCGACTGGTGGAGCGCCAGGGGTCATTGATAGGAAGCGCACTCGTCGCGCTTTGCCAGATTCGTCGGGCCACGCTAAACCCAGCTCGCCGTGCCGCTCCTTCTTGGCAGTCATGCGATCATCAATCGTCAAGCCACCGACACTCACGAGGAGCGCGCGCACTAGCTCCGTACGCGCTGGATAGCCGTCGCTTGTAGCGACGATCCATCGATCACCTGCTTGCCGTTCGATGCGGACGGTTGCATTGCCGCGCAGCAATTCAATGGCGCTGATTTCAGCAGCGCGTGATTCGAGCCCCGCAACGAACGCGGAGCCACGGGCTCTCTCTGGCGTCATGTCGCGACTGCGGGCCATGAGGAAGGCCGCACCCACGAGCGCCGCCGCGCCGATTGTGATTCCAATGGCAACATTTCGCTTCATCATTCCGTGGCTCACTGAACAGCCTCCCGCCGGCTCGTTCGCCCGCGCACCATGTACCACGCGAGCGCCAGGACGGCGACCACAAGCGGCCAGATCACGGAATTCAGCACAAGTATTCGGGTGCCGAGCGATTCGACATCGCGACGCAGGTCATGTTGCACCTGCCGAAGTTCTTTACGCGCGGCAGTCATGCGGGCCTGCAGTTCTTGAATGTGTTGCGCCTGCTCCGGCGTCAAGACAATCTGCTGAACACCTTCAGCGGTGCGCTCACGCTGCAACTCACCGATCTGCAACTCTGTGCGCTGAATCTCTTCCTGCAGTTCCTTCTCGCGTGCAATGAACTTCGTCTCTGCATCCTTACGCATGTCTTCCACTACCGTGAATGGTCGACGAAACTGCCCGCGCGCTCGGATATCTGCAAGCGCAGGGTTGCCGGCTGCTAACTCAACGGCATTCAGAATCATCGGGCCGTTGTCTGCAATCGCACGCTTGCCAGCGTTGACGCCAGAACTGCGGTCATCGGTGACCCACGTGTCATCAGAAAGCACGTCGGCATCAGCAATGAGCAGAATGTTGGCTTTGCCCTTCGCGACAGTACCGTCCACGCCCGGGAAAGCGGAAACGATTTCGCCAGTAATGCGCGCCGCTAATACCTTTGGCGTTCCATCCGACTTGAAGTCCTTGAGCAACTGTTCAGGGTCCCCAAAGAACCCAAGCTTGAGCGCCTGAATCATCTGTGATTTTTCGCTGGTGCGAACGAGCGGCTCCACTTTCGAGAGGCTGCCGGGCACTTGGACAATTGCGCCGGCACTCATGAAGTTCAGCGCTTGTAGTCCGCCGACGAGCGGGTCTTTGGCAGTGAACGTCTCGCGCGTCATGGAGAGCCACGCCGGGTAATCGAGTTCACGCATGCCGCCATTCTTAGAAGGAGCACGAATTCGAGTGGCGTGAGTGATATCTCCAACCACCATGTCCTTGGCAATATCGACGCCCCATGCATTGAGGAGTGGACCAATGTCATAGGTGGTGCCGCCGCGTTTCGCGCCCATGGCACTGGCGTCGGGACCGGTATCAGTCTCCGCGTATGGATCTGCGAGCACAAACAGCGGCTTGCCAGCAATTGCCCATGCATCGATAGCACGCAACATGCTTTCCGAAAATTTGCGCGGCTGCACAATCATGAGGGCAGCAATGCCATCGGGAAGTTTGTCAGCGGTGGCTTCAATCGGCACGAGATCAGCTTGTTCGCCGAGCTGTTGGATCACTACCGGCGGACCCTTTTGCATCATCGGGTTGCGTGGATCTGCGCCGCCATCAAGCGGCATGCTGCTGAGCAGCCCAAGCTTTGGCTTCGTTGGTCTGCCAACTGAGGAGATCGCGCGGAGCAACTGATACTCAAGCAGCGGCTCATTCTCCGGCGCGAGGTACGGCAGCGTCTCTTTGCGGTCAGTTGGTCCGCGCACCACGATGCCCAACGTCAGCGTTCGTCCGCTGCCGTCAACGGCGAGCGCGGGCAAGCCGGCTGCGCGCGCTTCATCTTCTGCCTCGCTGAATGGCTCGGGGTCAATGAAACGAATTTCAAGGTTGCCGTTGGAGCGCTGCCGGAGTTCTTCGAGGTACTCGCGCACCCGCTGTCCATGTGCGCGGATCAGTGGCTGATCCTTGGAGCCTTCCTGCGTCCAGAAATAGTCGATGCGCACTGGCTCGTCGAGCGTGGCGAGTGTGCTATCGACGCCCTTGCTGGTGCTGTACAGGCGATCTTGCGTCAGGTCAGCGCGGAGGAACGGCACAGTGATGTCAATCACGGCGTTGAGTGCCACCACGCCCACAAGTACTGCGGCGATAGTCAAGAGTGCGTTGCGTCGTGTTTCGGTGCGTGCTGCCATGGTTCTATTCCGCCTTCTTCCATTCGACCACGATCCCGTTTAGGAACAGGAACGCCGCCGTCACTGACACGAAATACAGAACATCGCGGCCGTCAAGAACGCCGCGCATCATGCTCTCAAAGTGCGTCATCACACTCATTGCCGCAATTGCTTCCACCGCTGTGCGTGGCAGCCAACCACTCACAAAGTCAAGGAGCATTGGGAATCCGATCACCATCAGCAAGAAGCAGGCAACGCCACTCAGTACAAACGCAATCACTTGGTTCTTGGTGAACGCTGAGAGGAACGCGCCGATCGCAAGGAATGCGCCAGCCATGAGTGCGCTGGCGATGTACCCCACAAGAATTGTTCCGTGGTCCGGGCTACCGAGCCACGCGACGGTGATCCATAGTGGTGCAGTGAGCGCGAGCGCCACGCATGCAAACGCCCATGCGGCAAGGAATTTTCCAAGCACCAAGTCGCGCACGGAGAAGGGAAGCGTCAGCAACAATTCGATAGTGCCAGTGCGCCGGTCTTCTGCCCAGAGGCGCATGCTGAGCGCGGGCACTAAGAATAGGTCGAGCCACGGCTGCACTTGGAAGAACGGTCGCAGATCAGCCTGGCCCCGTTCGTACAGGCCGCCCATTTGAAAGGTGAGTACGGCGGACATGAACAGATAGATCACCAAGAAGATCCCTGCCAAGGGGCTGGTGAAATACGCCGCGAATTCTCGGCGAAATATCGTTGCGATGCGTGCAGTGGAATTCATCGGGATGCTGCCTTTGTGCGCGAGGCGCCGCCAATATCGCTCGTGGTGAGCATGCGGAACACATGATCGAGGCGATTGCTCGTGACATTTGCCGCAGCCTTTGCGTCGAGTGCCTTGGGTGTGCCATCAAAGACAACGCGGCCTTCGTTGATGATGACGGCGCGCGTGCACACAGCTTCTACTTCTTCAAGAATGTGTGTGGAAAGAACCACGGCACGGTCATCGCCAAGTCTGCGAATAAGTTCGCGTACTTCATGCTTCTGATTAGGGTCGAGTCCGTCGGTCGGTTCATCGAGCACCAAGATTGGTGGGTCGTGCAGAATCGCTTGCGCGAGTCCGGTGCGCCGTTTGTAGCCCTTCGAAAGCGTCTCCACCAATTGTCGGCGGTATGGTTCAAGGTGCAATCGTTCAATCGATCGGTCAACGCGTGCCCGCGCTTCGGCGCCCGCATAGCCACGCGCGCGCGCCACAAAGTTCAGGAACTCTTCAACACGCATGTCTCCGTAGGCGGGTGCGCCTTCAGGCAGATAGCCGAAGGTGCCCTTGGCGGCGATCGGGTCAGCGGCGAGCTGAATGCCATTCAGCGTCACCGTGCCTTCCGTCGGCTCAAGAAATCCAGTCAGCATGCGCATGGTGGTGCTCTTGCCGGCGCCGTTTGGCCCGAGGAATCCCAACACCTGTCCCGCTGGAACGATGAGGTCAATGCCTCGAACGGCTTCAAATGATCCGAAGGATTTACGAAGTCCGCGTGCGACGATCAGTTCCTTCATAGGTGGAGGAGTTTATCTGTGCGGCGCGTGCTGTGCGTCAGTCTCCGATCGCCGCTGCGTATCCTGTAAAGGATGGCTGTGATCCCACATGTTCCGGTTGCTGCGCGTGCTTTAGCGGCATTCGCCCGACGCTTCGGCGGCAAGCCGACAGTATTGGGGCGTGCGCCGGGGCGAGTCAATCTCGTGGGGGAGCATGTCGACTACTCCGATGGGTTGGTTCTGCCGATGTCCATTGATCGTGACTGCGTATCCGCGGTGCGAGTCTCTACCGATGGTCGGTGGCGCGCGTGGAGTGAGGACCTGCGGTCACTCGCTGAGTTGCCGGATCCAGCCGCTGCGGCTCGGTCGCCGCGCGCGACCGGTGACACTGCGTGGTCGAATCTTGCGCTCGGCGTGCTCGCAGGATTTGCGCGCGAGGGCGTGCGGGTGCCGCCGCTCGAGATGGCATTTGCAAGCGATGTTCCACTTGGCGCGGGCCTGAGTTCGAGTGCCGCGTTCACGGTATCTCTCGCCACCGCAGTGGCGGAGGTGCTCTCGGCGCCCCTCTTTGGAATTCCGATGGCGCGCATGTGCCAAGAAGCGGAGTCTGAATTCGGCGGCGTTCCTTGTGGAATTCTTGATCCATTGTCATCCGCGCTTGGCCGCGCTGATCATGCGATGTTGGTCGACTGTCGATCGCTCGACGTCCGTTTCGTGCCGTTCCCGCCCTCGAGCCGCGTGTCACTCTTGGTGTTTGATTCTGGCGTTCATCGCTCGCTTTCCGATGGCCGCTACGCAGAGCGTCGGCATGAAGTGGAAGACGCAGCACGCGCGGCTGGAGTTGGCATGTTGCGTGATTTGGACGAAACCAAACTCCGCACACTGAAACTTCCAGCGCTGCTTGAGCGCCGCGCTCGACACGTAGTGCGCGAGATCCAGCGCGTGCAACTCGCCGCCAACGCCCTTCGTCGCGATGACATGGAATTGTTTGGGTTATTTATGGCGCAAAGCCACCAATCACTGCGCGATGACTTTGCGGTGAGTACGCCGGAACTTGACGCGCTCGTTGACGAGGCGCGCGCGCTTGGCACTGCGGGCGGTGTCTACGGCGCGCGATTGACGGGCGCCGGCTTTGGTGGTTCGGTGATTGTCTTAGCCGACGCAACGCGGGCTGGTATCGGCGAACGCATCTCTGCAGGATTCGAGCGCCGATTCAAGCGCCCCGCGGGATGGCAGCGAGTGTCGTCTGGTCCAGGTGCAGCCGTTATTCCTGCAGCACGCTGGCCGGCGGCGTAGCCTCACTCTATGCAGATCACCATCCTTGGAGCGGCGGGCGAAGTCACTGGCAGTGGTTACTTGGTGCAAACCGCGCGCGCCACTGTGCTCATCGACTTTGGAATGTTTCAGGGTCGAGGCGCGGGTGATCACAAGAACCGCGAGATTGATCCAGTTGTTCCCGCTCGGCTCGACGCAGTGGTTTTGACGCACGCGCACCTTGATCATGTTGGTCGCCTTCCGCTTCTTGAGGGTCTTGCCTGCGCGGTACACGCCACGCACGCCAGTTGTGAGCTTGCGGAACTGATATTGCGCGACTCTGCAAAGATTCAAGAGGGCGATGCTGCGCGCGAAAATCGCTGGAAAGAACGCACTGGCGCGACGCCGGATGCGGTCGCTCTCTACGGAGTTGCTGAAGTAGAAGCAATAGTCGCCCGCATGCGCGGTCATGATTACGAACAATTGATCGAAGTGGCAGATGGAATCGTTGCGCGCTTTCAGGATGCCGGTCACATCCTTGGCTCCGCGAGTGTTGAACTGCGCGTCACAGAAGGCGGCATCACGAAGACCGTGGTGTTCTCTGGTGATGTTGGGCAGAAATGCATGCCGATTCTTCGTGATCCAGTGCCATGCCCGCCGGCTGACTTGGTGTTCTTGGAATCGACCTACGGTGATCGTGACCATCGACCCGCGGAGGAGACATTCGCGGAGTTGCGCGCGATTCTTGAACAAAGTGCATGGCAGAAGCGCAAAGTGCTTGTGCCGAGCTTTGCAGTTGGACGCGCGCAGTTGTTGCTGCACGTACTCGCAGAGATTGGCCGCGATGGACGCTCGCCGGTTGTTCCTGTCTATCTCGATAGTCCGATGGCGATCCGCGCCACGGAGATCTACAGCAAGTACCCCGACGATTTTGACGATGAGGCGCGCGGGCTTTCACGCAGTGGTCAGGCGCGCCGTGAATTTGCCAATGTGAATCTCTGCGTGACTCCACAGCAGAGTCGTGATTTGAATGAGAGCTGGGACCCAGGCATCGTCATCGCTGGTAGCGGGATGTGCGATGGCGGTCGCATCTTGCATCACCTGCGCCACAATCTTTGGCGGCGCGGCGTGCAGGTTCTTCTCACCAGTTTCATGGCGGAAGGATCGCTCGGCAGGAAATTGGTCGACGGGGCCAAGACAGTCCGCATCTTCCGCGAGGACGTCGTGGTGCGCGCAGATGTGCGCACCGTTGGCGGCCTGAGCGCACATGCTGGACAGGGCGGATTGATTGAATGGTTCATGGGGTCATCCAAGAAGCCCGCTGCGCCCCGCGTGGTGCTGACACACGGCGAGGACCGGCAGCGCGGCGTCATGGCTCAGGTCTTGAGTGCCCACGGTGGCTTAACGGTGCTTCAACCCAAGCGCTTCGAAGTTATTGAAATCTGACGCCAGAGGCCGCATTTCTCGGCAAATTTGCGGGATCCGCCCGCCCCCGGCAGCCGTAGGCATGCCTAGTCCAACCGTTGGAATCGGCTTCGGCTATTCTGCCATTTCCGCTCCGGAACGCCGGTTCGCGGGTCGAACGTAGAGGAATCAGTTATGAAGATGTCGAGCACTCACTCCACCTTGCAAATCACCGTGTTGGCCGCAAAGTTCATCGCAGCGCCAGCCTTGATGTCCGCCATGCTGGCTGTTGGCGGCTGCTACGCGCCGCAGCCAACGGAGCTCTATCGCACTGACAATTTGCCCAAGGAGCACTGGTACGCGCTGGATTCAGATGACTCTCGTGTTGAGGCTCTGCCGCACGCGCTTCGCAATTCCTTGACCCAACAGCGACAACTGGTTGCTCTTGAAGAGGGCACGGACAAGAATGCCAAGAAGTCGCTTTCGGCGGAGACCACTAAGAAGGTCGCCGAGCTCGACCAGACCTGCAACGATGCCTATCTGATCTCCTTCGACACCATCGCCACCAATCCGACTCCAGACCTCAATGGTCAGTTTGAATCATGGGACCGTCGACGCCAGAACGACTCGATGATCTACAACCAGAACTTCCGAGCTCTTGCTGATGAGTGGAGCCGCTTCTGGTTGATGGAGATGCCAGGCGGTACGCCGTACGACACGGTGAACACCACCGGTCGCTTCTGAGCCGCATTCTGTTGAACACTTCCATCAGCCCGCCACAATTCGGCGGGCTGATGTGTTTTTCGATTCTCAGTAGACCAGTCGCTTAGGACGGCTCTTCGGCAATGTCACTGCTCGCACTGTCTGCGGGCGTCGCGCGCGCGGCGCCATTGACACGTACGGTCAGGTAGCTCGCAGCCTTCGCCGCGTGATGAACCATTCGATCCGCGTAGCGCAGCGCGTCAAGTTCAGCAATCGCTGTGTCGGGCGTAGTGCCGCCAGCCGCAGTTCGGTTCAATGTTTCGCTGCGCTCCTGCTTTCGCCGCGCTCCAAGCGAGGAAGAGATGCGCTTTAGTTCAGCGAGCGGCGGTGTCGAATCAGGGTTCCGAAGCCAGGTATCGAAGATTTCGATAGCAGCTTGTGCGTCGCTGATGTACTCGCGCACGGTTGGTGGTAAGAGCGTCATGTTGCGGGCTGCGGGGAGTAAGTTTCTCACGTCGCCCACCATCCGCGTGAGGTGATCGAGCGCGCCTACTGTGCCGCGCTGCATCTCAACGGTGGCGTCATCGCCTTCAGGTACTTGAATCTCGCCGATGAAACGGCGGGTTGCGTCAAGGCTTGCAGATGCATTAACGATTCGATCATCAATGCTTTCAATTCCGCCGCCTCGCAACATCACCAGCGCCATGCTGGTGACGGCGAGTCCTGATTCGGTGAGTCCACGTCGCGCCATCGCGGCGGCAACGCCCGGGACATCAAGAGCGGAGCGGTCGAACTCCACGATCGGTGGAACATCACTCCGATCCGGGATCCATCGCGCAAGTAGTCGCGCAAGTGGTTCGGCGCCGATCAGCAAGGGAATTGCGCCGAGCGCGGTGAAGCCAGTGTGGAACGCGGCGAGTCCAATGGCGCCCGGCTCGGCACCAGTTCCGGTGGTGATAGTTGCTCCAATGGCAGTCGCCGCATAACGCAGCGGCGAGAACAAGAGGAGCGCAATCGCTGCTTGCACGAAGGCGCAGATCGACCACGCCGCTGCAATGCGCCGGGCGGAGGCGCGCGTTCCGAGCGTGGCGAGAATGCCGGTGCTCGTTGTTCCGATGGTGGCACCGATCGTCACGCTGGCAGCCTCGTTCCAACCCAGGGCGCCGCTATGAAGGGCAACCAGCGCCAGCGCGATCGGCGCTGCACTGGACTGCATTGCAAGGCCGAGGAGCGCTCCAATCGCTACCAGAGCGAGGCGACCAAGCACCGTGGCGCCGTCGTGCCCAGAGAGATCAATGGACGCTGCAGCCTGCGAGACATTGTCGCGAATGAATGTGATTGCCAACAGCAGAACGGTAATTCCAGCGATGGCGGTGCCGACGTGTTTCCAGCGCCCGCGACCGAGGGTTCGTAGCACCGCGCCAAGAGCAAGGAGCGGCATCAGAACCGCAGAGATACTGGCACTCAGGCCGAGCGTTGCAACGAGCCAAGTGGTGCTTGATGTTCCAACGGTTGCCCCAGCAATCAGCGGGATCGCCGCCGCAATGGTCATCATTCCCGATGTGATGAAGCCAATGGTTGCAAGCACCGTGGCGCTCGAAGCCTGCGTGGCGACGGTCATGACCAACCCTGCGCCGAATGCACGCGCCGGTCGCGCAGTAACGCTGTGCAGTGAGCGACGAATTGAAGGGCCCTCCAGCGCCTTCAATCCTTCGGTAAGCAGCGTCATTCCTAAGAGGAACAGCCCAACGCCGCCAAGCAGCAGTGCGATGGTGTGCCAGGAAGTCGGTGGAAGTTCACTCAGGGTGAGTTACTCAGTGTCATTCAGGATGCGCGTGAATCTGCACCGACGCCCCACGATGGCATCCATGAGAAGAGCTTCTCGAGCATCGGTGATGTAGTGCGTTGGTGCTTCGCCATTGCTTGGAATTCACCAGCGTCGAAGTACACACCGCCGCAGCTTGTGCATTGATCAACAATGACGCCGCCGAGTGGCACTTCTTTCATCTTGCTGCCGCACTTGGGGCAGCACATCCAGTGCGCGGCCTTCTGTGCACTTGCTTGCGCTGCAGTGCGGCGGGCGTCAAGCCCTGCGCGCATGGACTGCAAAATTTGCTGGTCCTTCTCGTGGAACTGGCGGTCTGCTTCGTTGTATCCGGTGGAATCTGGGTTGGACATCGGTGTGTGCTTTGTACTGGGGGTGCGAAGCGCGCAAGGATACCGGGGTTCAGACATCGCAGATGCGAACTGCTGCCGCAAGGGCCGTTCGGGCATCGCCACGAGGCATGAATTCTTGTGCTAACCAGCCCTTGAAACCGGTTGCGACGATGGCCTCGCAGATGCCCTTGTAGTTGAGTTCTTGGGTGTCATCAAGGTTGCTTCGACCGGGATTCCCGGCGGCGTGGTAGTGCGCTATGTACTGGTGATTGTCGCGGATGGTGCGAATGACATCGCCCTCCATCACCTGCATGTGATAAATGTCATAGAGCAGCTTAAATCGGTCGCTTCCGACCGCCTTGCAGAGCTCCACGCCCCACGCGGTACGGTCGCACATGTAATCGCCGTGATCCACCTTGGAGTTGAGAAGTTCCATGATCACGGTTACTCCGCACTTATCAGCAAGCGGCGTGATGCGGCGCAGCCCGATAGCGCAGTTCTTCACACCCTCGGCATCGGGCATCCCTGCGCGGTTGCCACTAAATACGATCATTTGTGGAATGCCAGCGGCAGCAATCTTGGGGAGGAGCGCCTCGCTCTTGCTGACCAGCTCATCGTGATTCGCAAGGCGATTCCAGCCCTTGGTGATGCCGCCCGGTCCGTTGGCCACAGCACAGGTGATGCCATGCGCGGCTGGAACGCGCAGTTGACTTTCGTCAAGAAGCTCAACTGACCCAATGCCAACGCTCTTGGCGAGTTCGCATAGTTCGTCGAGGCTCATTCCGGGAAAGCACCATGCGCACACGCTCTGCCGAAGTCGGCCTTTGTGTGTAGATATCGGCTCTTGCGCTGGCAGGGCGGCCTCCGACAGGGGTGCTCGAGGGGCTGCGCCCCGACTGACTCCGCCGAGTGCGGCGGCGGTGGAGGCGGCGAGCCCGGCATGTACGAATGATCGGCGATCCATAGATGCAGAGCCTACCGGGCGCAGCACGCGCGGTTGCCTATCCTGCGCCCATGGGCGAGCCTGCAACTATTTCCATTGTCGACAGCCACACCGAAGGTGAGCCAACGCGTGTAGTGATCGCTGGCGCACCACTGCTGGCTGGGCGCACCGTTCGCGAGATGGCTGAAGATTTGGCTGCCCGGCATGACTGGTTTCGATCGGCAGTGGTGTGCGAGCCGCGCGGTAACGAGGTGCTAGTTGGTGCACTGTTGGTTCCCAGTGCCGATCCAACATGCACCACCGGCGTGATCTATTTCAACAGCGCTGGAGTGCTTGGCATGTGTGGTCACGGGACGATCGGCCTCGTGCGAACGCTCGCGCACCTTGGTCGCCTTGCGCCGGGACCAGTCCGGATCGAAACGCCAGTTGGTGTGGTGGTTGCGCAACATTCAGGCGAGTCAATCGGCATTGAGGTTGCCAATGTCCGGTCGTTCGTGCATCGCGCCGATGTGACGCTCCGCCTTGACGAAGGGCGCACTGTGCACGGCGACATCGCGTGGGGTGGTAATGGTTTCTTCATCTGCGAAGATCACGGCGAGGCAATTGAACTTGGCAATCTGCAAGCGCTGAATCAATTAGCGTGTTCGATACACCGCGCGCTTGCACGCGATGGCCTCAGCACGGTCAATTCATATCCCGTCGATCATGTTGAACTCATTGGGCCGCCGCGCGACCCGCGTAATCATGGACGTAGTTTCGTGTACTGCCCCGGTGGCGCGTATGACCGCTCTCCGTGCGGCACTGGCACGAGCGCCAAACTTGCGTGTCTTGCAGCGCACGGAACGCTTGCGCCGGGGGATATCTGGCGCCAGGAATCCTTGATCGGCAGCGTGTTTGATGCGTGGTACGCACCTTCGCCTGAGGGCGGAGTAATGCCCACCATTCGCGGCCGCGCTTGGATCACCGCGCAAGGAACGCTATTACTTGATCCGACGGATCCGTATCGCCACGGCATTGTTCCATCCACCGTTCGTTGACTGCAGAAATTGCACCATGACATCCATGCACACACCATCAACTCCCATGCAGCGTTCTGATTGGAACGGCGTGTTTCCTGCGATCACCACGCCATTGAAGGCAGACGATTCGATCGACATTGAACTCTTTGGTCGCCACATTGCGTGGATGGCAGGTCATGGGTGCAATGCATTTGTTACACCCGGCTCACTCGGCGAGGGTGGACTGCTCACTCTTGATGAAAAACGTTCGCTGTGGACGCGCGCGGTTGAAGTGCTTGGCGATGCGTTGCCAGTGGTGGCTGCGGTGGGCGCATGCGGAACGCGTGAGGCGGTGGAGATTGCGCGCGCTGCTCAGGAGTGCGGATGTCGCGGATTGATGGTGCTTCCGCCGTATGCATATGTGGGCGATTGGCGAGAGACGCGCACCCACTTCGCACGGGTGTTCGAAGCAACGCCGCTCGGCTGCATGCTCTACAACAATCCTCCAGCGTACGGAACTGATGTACTTCCTGAGCAACTTGAGGAGATCGCCAATGACTTTCCGAATCTGCACGCGGTCAAAGAATCAAGCGGCGACATACGGCGCATGACCGCGATCCGTGCGCGCTTGGGGGATCGACTCGCTGTCTATATTGGTATCGATGACATGGTGCTTGAGGGCGTAGCCGCGGGCGCGGAAGGGTGGATCGCAGGGCTAGTGAATGGATTCCCAGCAGAAAGCGTGCGCCTCTTTGAACTCGCGCGCGACGGTCGTCATGATGAGGCCGAGGAACTTTATCGCTGGTTCTTGCCGCTCTTGCGCCTTGATGCCGGACCGCAATTCGTGCATTTGGTGAAATTGGCCCAGGCGCGCGCGGGTTGGGGCAATGAGCGAATGCGCCTGCCACGCTTGCCAGTTGCTCAGCCATTGCGTGATCGCGCCTTGAGCATTATTGATGTCTCGATGAAGATTCGTCCGGCCATCGCACGCTGACGGCACTGCCGCGCGTAGATTGGTAATCCTTGTGATCTGCGCACGTGACATCCGCAAGTCTTTCGGTCCGATCCATGCGGTCGATGGTGTCACGTTCGAGGTGAATGCAGGCGAGATTTTCGGGCTGCTTGGGCCGAATGGCGCGGGCAAGAGCACCGCGATTGCCCTGTGCACAGGACAGATTGCACCGGATAGTGGGTCGATCGATATCGGTGATGCTGGTTCCCCGCGCGCGGCGCGTGCGCGCGCACTCATTGGGCTGGCGCCACAGCAAATTGCGCTGTATGACGAACTCACGGCGCGAGAGAATTTAATCTTCCTTGCGCGAGTTCACGGTATGCCGAACCCGCCCCATCGAGCAGATGAATTGCTTGACATGGTTGGACTACTACCGCGCGCGCGCGATCGTGTTGGAACATTCTCGGGCGGTATGCAGCGCCGATTGAATCTCGCAGCCGCTCTTGTTCATAATCCAACAGCAATCTTTCTTGATGAGCCGACCGCGGGCGTAGATCCGCAAAGTCGCACGGCAATTCTTGACGTGGTGATCCGATTGGCTGCTGAGGGGCGCGCCGTGATTTACACGACGCATTACATGGAAGAGGCACAGCGCATCTGTTCACGTGTTGCCATCATGGATCGCGGCCGGGTGCTTGCTATCGGGACGGTTCCGGAATTGGTTGCCACGCACGGCGGCGAGAGTGTTGTGACGGTTGATTCTGTCGCTGGGCAGCACTGTGTGCGTACCCGCGAGCCGCTGCGTGAGATTGAGCGCGCCCTCGCAGAGGGTGGCGCGACAGCAGTTCGCATCGAGCAACCTGACTTGGAAATGGTGTTTCTTACGCTCACCGGAAGGCGGCTCCGAGACTAATGCGTGCAGTTGCTTTCCTAGCACTGAAGGATCTGCGCCTCTTGTTGCGAGACCGCGCCGCGGCGTTCTTTACATTTGTATTTCCATTGGCAATCGCGCTGTTTTTTGGTTATGTCTTCAGTGGAACTTCCAGCGAACCGCTTCATGTGGCCGCGTTTGTTGAGCAGGCATCGCCGGCAGCAGCCATGCTGATGAAGGCACTCGACGAAGATGGTGGATTCAAGGTCGCAGTCATTGATTCGCGCGATGCTGGTGAGCAGTTAGTTCGACGTGGGGACGCGGTAGCGCTGCTGGTCGTTCCCTCTACGTATGCAGAAGGGCTCGACGGAGTGTTCTCCGGCGGCGGCGCCAAACTCGGATTGGTAGTTGATCCGTCCCGGCGCGCCGAAGGGGCCATGCTTGTCGGAAAGATTCACGAGGTCGCATTCCGGACAGTATTCGCGGCGATTGGTGATCCAGCGCAATTTGCGCGGGTTCTTGACCGCATGGAGGAATCTCTCAAGGCGTCCGATCTCTCGTTCACGGATCGATTGGCTATTCGCACGGCACTGTCGCGCGCGCGCACGATGTCTGCGAAGGGCGCGGACTCATCTTCAACTACGAAGACGCAGTCGATCGCTGATTGGAAGCCGGTGACCGTGGAGATTGCTGAACTTTCCATGCGCCCTGGTGTGCCTGCCAACAGCTTTGCAATTTCCTTCATGCAGGGCATCGCATGGGCGCTCTTCGGCGCAGTGCTTTCGTTCGGTTCTGGAATTGCCGAAGAACGCCAACGAGGCACGCTAGTTCGCCTGTTGGTTTCACCGATGAGTCCGAATCAGATCCTTATGGGCAAGGCGCTTGCATGCTTCGTGACGTGCCTTGTGACGGAGTGGATGCTGATCTGCTTTGGCGTGTTCTTGTTCCGCGTAGAAGTCTCAAGCTGGCCGTTGATGGTTGCAGTGACGCTCGTGACTGCATTTGGATTCTCTGGAATCATGATGCTTCTGGCTGCTGGATTCCGCACGCAGGGCGGGGCGCAAGGAGCGGGTCGTGCGGTGCTCTTGGTACTCGCGATGATCGGTGGGGGAACCGTGCCGATCGTGTTTATGCCCCCATTTCTCCGCATCGCGAGCAACCTCAGCCCGTTCAAGTGGGCGGTGATGGCGGCCGAAGGCGCGACATGGCGCAGCTGGGGAATGTCGGAAATGTTGATTCCGCTTGCGGTGCTCGCCGCAATTGGCGTGTTCGGCCTGACCGTTGGCACAGCGTTGGTTCGACGGTCAATTTGACGGCGTTGACGACGTTGACGGCGCTAACGGCGGTGGCCGAGCAGCGTCGTGACGACGATTGCAGTTGGTATCAACGGCCACTGCATACTCACGCGGTACACGCGGAAGTCCGCCGGTTGTCGCGACATCCACTGCATGCAGTCATTCACCATCTCCCAATGCCGCGGAGCGGCTGGTGTCGACCAGGTTCGTGGGTCATTTCCTAACTCTTGCACCTGATCTGCAATCGGCATACGTGCCCGTTCACGGTCCGGCGAATTTTCGCCGCTACCGCCTGTGAGTAGGTTGAACTGCGATACCCGTGCGTTGCCAGTGACGGGAATCTTGCGATCCACGAACACTTCCAACAGCAAGTGTTCGACCGGGATGTCGACGCGGAGCATCACCTCTGCGTCTTCGACAGCGTCGTCCCGAAGAGCAGGTCCCGCGCCAGGAAGCCGCTCGCCAAACACGCAATCCACTGCGCCGGAAAGGCCAATATCGCCCTCGGGAAGTTCGTACCAGAATCCGTGGTCGGTTCCGACGGGCCGCAGGCTTTCGCCGCGGATTGTGGAATACTCCGACAGCATCGGTGCGGCATCCATCGCCACCGAAGGATCAAGCGGCAAGGCGAGTCCATCGCGGCTGCGCCCTTCATGACCGAGGATCCGTCGACGCGCCACTGGCCATGAAAGGTCACGGCGGCTGCGGCGCAGTCCAAGAAATCCGCTGACGAGGGCAACATCAACTGAGCCGCCTTCACCAGCGGTGAGGAACGCCATCATGAGCCGCGTGTGTGCTTGAATTCCCCAGAGCGCGGCATTCGCTTCATGCGCCCCGCGTCGAAAGCCAACTGCTCGGTTGTCAGCATGGGGCAGCTCGGTGCAATGTGTCAAGAGCGCGCGGAAGGCAGCCCGATTGCCAGCATGCCTCGCTACAACGCCTTCGAGTTCCTCAATTGCCGCGTCAAACTCTGCGAGTTGTCTCGCTGCGGCACCGCTTGCACGGATGGCGCGTGCAAAGATGCGCAGGCCTGCATCTCCAGGAAGGTGCTTGCTAGCACTGAAGGCGTTGACCTCTTCGATGAATCGCACCATGCGCCACGAAAGGCTCTTGTCAATTCCAAGTTTGCGGCTGAGCGCCAGCGAGTTGAGGTCGTTTGCACCCGCGGACTTGATCGATGACGCGGCCGCGCCACGTAGGCGCTCGAGTGCGTGCACTGCCGCATCTTCAAATGTCTCGGAGCCGCTATCGGTTGCGACAGTTTCCGCACGGACTGATCGGATAGTGCTCGTCATCTCTGGATTGTTCCTGGATTCTGTCTTCGCCCCGGCGCGCAACATCTGGTTTGGAGAGTCCGAGTTAACCCCGGAGCGCCCTCAATTCTGTAAGAATGTAGCCGCGATTGCGGCTTTGTCACGGATCTGTCGCAAAAATACCCCGAGATTCGAAATTGCCCACAGTTCGCCAGAGTCGCCCCTCCGCCATTAGCCTCTGCCTTTCATGAACTGGACCCGCCTCCGCCACCGCCTCCCCATCATTCTTGGTCTCGGCACCATTGTGCTCCAAGCAGTTGCGAGTCGGGGTGATGGCAGTGCCCCGCCGTCGATGGTTGGTTTTTTCTGGCTCTTCGTGGTCATTCTGATGTGCGCCTACTCCGCGTCGCATTACGCAGACATGGTTGCGCATCGGCTCGGTGAGCCCATCGGCACTCTGGTACTGACGCTTTCAGTTGTCATCATTGAAGTCTCCATTGTTGCGGCCATGATGCTGGCTGGCGGAAGCGAGCCGACCGTCGCGCGCGACACAATGTTCTCGACACTCATGATCATCATGAACGGTCTTGTGGGCGTGGCGCTCTTGGTCGGCGGCATCAATCGGCGCGAGCAATTCTTCAATCTGCAATCATCGGCTTCATACCTCACGCTGATCATTCCGCTTGCGCTCATTGGTCTGATACTTCCACGTCTCACTGAAACCGAGCCCGGCGGCTTCATGACGCCGCGCATGGAAATCTTTGTGGCAACGTCTTCGGTGGTGATGTACGGGGCGTTTTTGTGGATGCAGACATCCCGTTACCGATCATTCTTCGCGCATGAATCCGCAGAAATTGATTCAGAGCAGGCAAATGAAATTGGTCGCGTGCATCCCGATTCGCTGCAAACCCTTCACGGATCAAGCGCGGTCGCTCACGCGAATTCAGAACGTCGGCCGTGGCGAGACGTGGTTGGTTTAGTAGTAATGCTCGTAGTAGTGGTTGTGTTGGCGCATTCGCTCGGCAAGTCCACAGTTAGCTTCTTGAGTCAGACAGGATTGCCACCAGCAATCGCCGGCGTGCTCGTGGCTTGCTTGGCGCTCGGACCAGAGGGAGTTGCCGCTATCAAGGCCGCGCGCCGGAATTCGATGCAGCGCACGATGAATATCCTCTTGGGGTCGGCACTTTCCACTATTGGACTGACGGTTCCGGCGGTCCTGATCCTTGCTCGGATACTTGGTCAGCACATCGAGCTTGGGCTGCAGTTTCCAGAAATTGCGCTTCTCGTGGGAACAATGCTGATATCGATCGTCAACTTCACGCACGGTCGCGCGAACCCCATGCAAGGAGTTGTCCACTTGGCGTTCTTTGTCACCTACATCGCCTTGCTCTTTGATGTCCCTGTTGTGGCAGTGGGGTAAGAGCGGCGGTGGTGACCTAGATCTTGCGGCTTTCTACAGGCTCAACGACGCATATGGTTGCGCCTTGTGGGTCCTTGAGAACCATCACCGATCCAATGCTTGGGAATCCAATCACTTCCGTGAGTGCTTTGGCTCCAAGTTGGATGGCAGTACGTGCCGCGTCCTCCATGCGCTCTACTTCAATGAATGCCAGCCAAGCGGCTCGGTCATCGGGATGAGCTGCGGGCATGATTCCAGCCACTGAGCGGCCATTCGCGTTCATGCGTCGCGCGCCATCGGCACCACCGTCCGGCGGAAGTTCAGATTCCCATCCAAGCAGCGCGCAATAGAACTCCACAGCTCGGGCTGGATCGGGCGTTACAAGGTGGTTCCAAATGATCGCACCTGGACCATGGTCGGTCATTCCATCAGTCTTGCCGGGGTCTGCTTGGAACAGCGCAAACGCCGCGCCAGTTGGATCGGCAATCAAACTCCAGCGTCCAATTGAACCCTGCATCACTGGCACGCGGACCGTGCCGCCCAGTTTCGCTGCACTCGCAGTCGCTTGTTCAATGTCGTCCACTGCGATGTACCCCAGGCAATGTGCCTGAACGTCGGGTGGCGCGGTCTCGCTCATATGCATGATGCCGAGCACCGTATGGGAGCCGATAGCCAGCATGTTGTAGTCGCCGTGCGGCATCGGGATGGTTGAAGCGGTGGCATTCAGCAGAGCTGAGTAGAACGCCGTAGAGCCTGCGGCATCACGCGTGTTCACTTCGTGCCAACAAAAGTCGCCATGCAAGCAGGGGGTGGATCGCCAAGTCATGCGATGAGCATAGTTCGGGTTCAGATTTTCATGTTTAGGCAGACTGAGCAGCATTCGCAGCGCGAATCGCTGAGAAAGTATTCCACTTGCACCCTATGATTGGTCGGCAGGGTCAAGCGGCGCGCACCGTGTTGTTGATTTGATTGTTTGTTTGGCGCCAATCACCCGCCTTCCCGCTCAGGAGATACGCATGTACGGAATGGTCAATCAGGCAATTGAGGCAATGATCACGGAAAAATTCGGGGCGCCACAATGGGAGTTGATCAAGGAGCGTGCAGGCGTCGAAGATCCCGCGTTCGTGATGATGAAGCAATACCCGGACGCGGTGACTTATGCACTGGCTACTGCCGCGGCTGAGCATATGAAGATGCCTATTGCGGATGTGCTGCACGCCTTTGGGATTTATTGGATCGAGTTCGCCGGCAAGGGGCCGTGGGGCAAGCTCATGCAGGCGTCCGGGAAAAATACCTATGAGCTTCTCGCGGCGCTCGACTCAATGCACACACGGATTGCTGTGAGCTTTCCGGATCTTGCGCCGCCCTCCTTCCGTGTTGAGCCACGCGCTGGCGCGTTGTTGTTGGAGTACCGTTCGCACCGTCCCGGTCTCGCGCCCTTCGTCCTTGGACTTGTTCAAGGAATTGGAAACATGTACGGCGAGCATGTGGACATAGAGCAGATTGCCGCAAAGGATGCGGGTGCTCCGTGTGACGCATTTATGGTTCGCACTCGTCCTGCACTTCAAGCGGAGTAGATATTCATGCTCGGGATGGTCAATCACGCACTTCAGGAGATGGTGGTGGAGCGCTACGGCGAAGAGACGTGGGCAGCCATCTGCGCAGACGCCGGCGTCAGCGAGCCAGTGTTCGTCATCATGCGCGCGTATCCGGACCAGACGACATTCGATCTGGCTGCCGCGGTTGCGCGCCGTCTTGGCATCACGCTTCCGGAAGCACTGCACGCATTTGGACACTTTTGGATGGTCTACGCAGAGCGCCAGCCATGGGGGAAGGTGATGCATTCCATGGGTGCCACGGTGCGAGAAATGCTGCCAGCTCTTGATGCGTTGCATGCACGCATTGCGCTCACATTCCCTGGGGTGAACATGCCGCAGTTTCGCACCGAAACGTTGGTCGGTGGGGGCATGCGAGTGCAATACATCTCGGCCCGATCAGGACTCGCTCCGTTCGTGCACGGAGTTCTTGAAGGGCTCGGAGCGATGTATGGCGAGGCAATAGCGGTGACGCAAGTTGAAGATCGCCAGAGCGGTGCTGAACACGATGTCTTCCTTGTGGAATTTCCTGAAGAGGCTGCTCCGCTTTGAACGCAGAGACACAAATGCTGCTCGCCACGCTGTTCCCATTCAACATCGTTATCGATGGGAAGGGTGTGGTGTGTGGCGTCGGTCCAAGTATGGCGAAGGTCCTTCCTGAATGTGTCGGATCACAGTTCTTTGATGTGTTTGAGGTGTTGCGGCCGCGGATGGAATCACGGACGGCACTTCGCGAGGGCATCGGCGAATTGGTGCTGATTGGAATTCGTGGCACGCCGCGACAGATGCGCGGTCAGTTTGTGGCGCTGCCCACTGGCGAACTCGTCTTTGTTGGATCGCCTCGGATCGTGGATAACACGTCTATATGGGCCTGGCCGCTGGGCATTCGTGACTTTGCGCCCCATGATGGCAGTGCGGACTACGCGATGGTCATTGAGGCAATGAATGCACAACTTCAAGACTTTGAGCGCATGGTGAATAAGTTGAGTGAGAAGGAGCGCAGCGAGCGCGGGTTGCGCGTGCGCGCGGAGGAAGCGAGTAAGACAAAGTCGAACTTCCTAGCGAACATCTCCCATGAAATCCGTACACCGATGACCGCGATTCTTGGTTATGCGGAGTTGCTTCGTGATGACGGCGCAGACCCCGTTGAGCGTGCGGATTACATTGAGACTATTCGTCGCAATGGCGATCATCTCTTGGCAATCATCAATGACATCCTCGACCTCTCCAAGATTGAGTCGGGTCGATTCGAAATGGACATTTCCGAGGTGGTGGTTGCGGACATCGTGCGTGATGTTGTGCAACTGCTGCAAATGCGCGCTGTCTCGCAGGGTATTACCCTAACTCGAGTTGTGGAAGGCGATGCGTCCGGGGTGCCGATCTGCAGCGATCCAGTTCGCATTCGGCAAGTCTTGCTGAACATTGTTGGCAACGCGGTGAAGTTTACGGATCAAGGATCGGTGCGTGTTGTCGTTTCGTCCACACGAACTGGCTCGCGTATGGAAACGCGGATCGCAGTGCATGACACTGGCTGCGGCATTTCAGAGGAGACGCTGCCGAAACTCTTTGAGCCGTTCTCGCAGTTTGATTCGAGTTACACACGACGACACGGTGGTACTGGCCTTGGGTTGGCAATCAGCCGCAGGCTAGCGGTGCTTCTCGGCGGTCGCATTGAGGTAGCGAGCGAAGTGGGACGAGGCAGCGTGTTCACGTTCATCTTTGAGTCGGATATTGCGCAGCCGGCTCTGGTTTTCGCTGCTGCCGCGCCATCCGCAATGGCGCCTCGCGGCGAAGACGGGCCGCTCAGTGGTCGCACCGTGTTGTTGGTAGAAGACAGTATTGATTCGCAGAGAATTCTGTCCGCGCTGATGTCACTTGCAGGCGCGCACGTCGATATCGCATCGGATGGTCTGAGCGCGGTGGCGCGGTTTGATGGCACGTACTGCCCGGACTTGATCATTATGGATGTGCAGATGCCTGGCATTGACGGGATTGAGGCAACGACGCGCATCCGCGCTCGCGGTTTCCGTGGCCGGATTGTTGCACTCACTGCGGCGGCGCTGAGCATCGAGCGTGATCGCGCTCTCAGCGCTGGCTGCGAAGGTTTCTATCTGAAGCCAATTTCGCGTGCAGATCTATTGGCAATTTGCATCGGTAACGAAGATCCCATGAGCTGACCGGAGCGGGCAGATCACTCGGGGGAGCACGTGCGTAGAAATTCCGCAGCAATTTCGATGTTTCATTGTTTGCGTATTACGCTGCCTTGATGGTCGTACATTCAACGATTCACAGATACGCATGCGCTGTCCTATTACTCGGGGCGATCGCGGGGCGATCTCATGGTTACCGAGCGGGAGGTGATGGGAAGGGCGGTGGTGCGGGTCCGGGCGCTGGCACGGCCACTGGCAAAGGCGCCGTGCCGAGCGCGCCTGACTTTCCAATTTCGCTGCCGATCGGAGCGGCGGTGCCGGATCCGGTGACTCTGCTGCCGGGGCGCCCCGATGTATGTGTCGGTCGCGTGACTGCGCTGGCTCGCGCGCTGCAGTGCCCGAATTGCGCTGGAACCGGTGCGAAGGTGACGCGGCATCGAGACCGAGCGCCAGCGAGGGTCGTTCCCACAATGCGCGAGACGCGAGCAGACTGTGTTGATTGCCACGGCACGGGTTTCAGCGTCAATCCGTCCCGGGTGAGTCCGGTGTTAGACAGTCTCGTTCTCTTGCTTGGCGGGGTCGATCCAGATGGCCCATCCACGACCAAACTTCTTGACAAAGCACGCACTGTGCTCGAGCGGCTCGGTGCTTCCGGAAATCTCGTCGAGAAAGTAACGGCCACAACCCGGAATTGCGTCACGAGCGACCGAATTCCGTGCCGGGGTACTGCATGTTCAGTGACCGGGGAGGTCGGGTCGCCGATTCCGATCGGTGGCGGCGTGCGTTTGATTCCGGTGAAAGTTTCCGCTCATTCCATGGTGTTCCTTCGAGCTCCCATCATCAATGCGGTGCCGTCCGGGGGCGCGGTGCTCGCCGGAGGTGTGATTGCTGGCCCAATCGAGAAGATCGAGTGGCAGTGGGGTCAAACGATGATTCTTGATGGCGGCTACCTGGTGCCGCTGGTTGCGCCGGAGCACAAGGGTCCGGGCATCGACGCTGACAAGGACGGCGTCATCGACGGTCCGTCCCCACCAGTGAATGTGCCGCGCGGAAAGTGAGGAAGTTGTAAGAATCGGTTGCTCAGTACCGTGCATTCGCGCTTGCCGGCTGCTGCTGCGGTACACCACAGCTTCGCACTCTCCGCAGCAGGAACCCCGATGTCGCGCACACCCGCCGAAGCGCAACCCGTCCAACTGATCTTCGACTTTGATAGCACCATCGTGGCGATCGAAGGCCTCGATGAACTTGCGCGGCTCGCGCTCGCGGATGATCCGCAGCGCACCCGCACCATGGAAGCGATCGAAGCGATCACGCGCGATGGAATGACTGGTGCGATCGGTATCGATGAGAGTCTTCGCCGTCGCCTGGCCATGCTCACGATCAAGCGTTCGCATGTGGACGCGCTGGTCAAGCTTCTCAAGCGTCGACTGAGTCCGTCATTTCGAAAGCACATCGCAGCGGTACGCCGCAATGCTGATCGCATTCATGTGGTGTCGAGCGGTTTCCGCGAGTACGTGGAGCCGGTGTGCGCGGAACTTGGAATTCCCCCTGAGCGAATTCACTGCAACGCGTTTCGCTGGAAGGGCACTGCGGTGGTGGGCTATGACGCCGCCAATCCGGTAGCTAAGCCGGGTGGCAAGGCGAAAGTAGTGCGTGCGTTGAAACTCCCGGGTCGGATTGTGGCGATCGGCGACGGCGTTACCGATGCGGAGATTCGCGACGCTGGCGCTGCCCACGAATTCGTTGCGTACTGCGAGAACGTTGAGCGCGAGACGGTGGTGGCGCGCGCTGATCGCGTGGCGCGCACCGTGGACGAAGTGCTGTGGCTGTACCGATTGCCGGGTTCGCCGAGCTTCCCAAAGAGCCGCATGATTGCGCTTTTGTGCGAGAACATCCACGCTGATGCGGCGCAAGTGTTGCGCGACGAGGGATATCGCGTTGAAACGCTGAGTGATGCACTTGCTGAGGATGAACTCGCGCGCGCACTGAAGGGCGTGAGCCTTCTTGGCATTCGTTCCAAGACACGCGTCACGGCGCGCGCGCTGGAATCGGCCGATCGTCTGCTTGCGGTTGGCTGTTTCTGCATCGGCACGGAGCAGGTGCAACTGCCTGCCGCTGCCGCGCACGGCGTTGCGGTATTCAACGCGCCGTACAGCAACACTCGAAGCGTTGTTGAACTTGCCATCGGCGAAATCGTCATTCTGATGCGCCGCGTTCCAGATGTTTCGCGGCTGCTTCATGATGGCGGCTGGCGAAAGTCCGCCACTGGATGTACAGAAGTGCGCGGCAAGACGCTTGGCATTGTTGGCTATGGTCACATTGGTTCGCAGCTTTCCATTCTTGC